>DASYUH010000055.1 GCA_036001465.1 Candidatus Polarisedimenticolia bacterium | reverse complement strand
TTCGAACTGGCGATCCAGAAGGTTGGCGGCGACCGGTTGATCGTGGTCGCTCATGGTCGTCATCTTGAATCGCTTACGGGCCCGTGCTTTCAGCCCGTCTTCCTGCATCAATCGAGCCACGCGCTTCGGGCTGACCTGGATGCCCTGCTCGGCGAGATCCCGATACACCCGAGGGCTTCCGTAGCGCCGCCGGCTCTCGTCGAACGACGCCCGGACGAGAACACGCAGTCTTCGATCGTCTCGCGTGTGCGTCGACTCCGGACGTCTCCGGGAGGCATAGAAGCCGCTGGGGGAGACCCGCATCACGCGGCAGACTCTCCTGATCGGAAACTCGGCCTTCTCCGCGTTCATCCAGGCAAACGTTACGCGGGGTTCTTGGCGAAAAAGGCCGTGGCTTTTTTTAGGATGTCGCGCTCCATGCGCAGCTCGCGGTTCTCCTTGCGCAGCCGCGCCAGCTCCGCGCGCTCTTCGCTCGTGAGGCCGGTCCGACCCTTCGTGCGATCGGCCTGGGCTCGCGCCACCCAATGCGCGAGCGCCGACGGCGTCAGATCCAGTTCCCGCGCCACCGCTCCAATCGTCTTCCCCTCGTCCAGGACCAGGCGAACAGCCCCATTCTTGAACACGGAGGTGAACTGCCGCCGTGACCGTCTTCCCTTCGCCGATGTTTGCATGCTGGACATCTTATCCGCCTTTCAGATAGTGTCCACTCAATCGGGGGAAGCTCACTTTGACCTCCTGGTCTAGTTGATCGAGCCTGTCTAATTTGTAGCGGATTGCCTTGTCCATCTGGGCGAATTGATTAACGGACCTCTCGTGAGATACGTGGCGATCCCATTCGATGGTTATTGTCATCCGACCGGTCATTCTCGCCTGAAGAAGCAGGGGCTTGTTGAAAGCAAGCTGACTGGAAATCTCAAATGAGAGCCTTCGAGGTCTCCTGTTTCCTTTGGGCATTGGCGCTCTCCGGCTTGGGAGTCGTTGTCGAGATTGTTAGGGCCAGTGTATCTCATGGCCGAGCGCTCCGGAAGGTTCCCCCGAGGTGACATACGCGAGGCCAAGCGATATTTATCTCCCATCCCTACGGGGGCGACCCAGATCGCAACCGGGCGCTGGTCAAACTGATTGCTCGCCGACTAGCACTGCAGGGGCACCTCCCGCTTGCACCCCAGATTCTCTTGTCCGCATTCCTAAATGAGGGCACAGAGCGAGATCTTGCACTTCGTCTCTGCTTGAAGCTCATCGCTTTGTCTGACGAGGTGATGACCTACGGAGTGCCAACAGAGGGAATGCGCCTGGAGATCGCCGAGGCCCGTCGACTCGGCATCCCGGTCGTGGCTGGCGATGACGAGAGTGCGTCGGCGCTCACCGGAGAACCGCCCCCGATCGTGCGCGGGGGCGGCAGAGAGGCGGGAACTACTTGAGGTTGGTCTTGGCCTGCGCGACAAGCTCGTCGAAGACCTTGCTGTCCTGGTTGGCGGCGGCGAGTGCTGCGGCGCGGACGAACTTCGTCGCCTTGGCTGGCCCCGCGGCCTTGTGGATGCGGTCGCGATCGGCCTCGCTCAGGCGGAACGCGAAGACGACCAGCGGCTCCTTGGGCGCTTTCTCCTTCTTGGGCTTGGGCTCCTTCTGCGTCTTCAGCTTCGCAGCCTTCGCGGTTTTTTTGCTGGCCTTCTCGGTGCTCGGTTCCATGTGCGTGTCCTCCTTGTTGGTGGTGCGGTTAGTCCTCGAGCCCCGCGATAAAGCCGGGGCCGTTCCCTTCGGGGTCCTGCTGAATGGCGATCTCTCGCCGCTGGCCGTTCGCGAGGCGGACTATGAAAATTGGGAGCTCGCCATCCCATTCGAAGGCCACCACGGTCGCGCCGACGAGACGTCCGTAGAGCTTGCCGAAGAAGACGGCCTGCTCGCGTTCCGTCCCACGGTTGATGCGCTTGTCCATTCCTCCTCCTTTCTCGCGGGGAGCATCCCGCGTCGCGGACAAGCAGGGCATTGCGTGGGGAACAAGTCAAGGCCGAAGTGCAGGCATGGCGCGGGTTCTGGAGGAATGGAGCAAGCTGGCGAGTTTGGCGGATTTGCGTGGGATTTCTTGGGCGAGACGTCCTATCCGCCACGGCCTGCCCGTGATTTATTGACCGGATAGTCGCTCGCCTCCTGAGGTCAACGATGCGACGCGGCAGGAAGTTGAAGATGTGGTCGGCGCTATACCCCTACCTCGGTGGGAAGCGCCGCCTGTGTCCGCTCATCTTCCGGGAGATCGACCGTGTCGTCCCTCGGCGGCTGTGGCCCAGCTTGACGTTCCTGGATGCGTTCCTCGGTGGCGGCTCCGTGTCGCTCGGGGCCAAGGCGCAGGGGTTCAAGGTCATCGCCACCGACATCGCCGAGCGGTCGATCGTCGTCGGAAAGGCCGTTATCGAGAACTCGAGGGTCAGGTTGAGCCGCGAGGACGTTCTGCGATTGCTGGCTCCCCGATCGGGCCCGCCTGGAAGGATCGAGTCGCAGCTCGTCCCGTCCGTCTTCACAGCGAACGTCGGGCATTTCCTAGATTCGGCCTTCCAGACGGCCGGGTGCACGGCTGATGTTGCGAAGGCCGCGCTACTGCGGCTCCTGGCGATCCGCGTGGCGCTCCTGGCGCACCCCATGAGCCAGGTCCGCCCGGGCACCGCTCATCGAGCCAGCACGGGCGAGTGGGAGTCGATCACCGAGAGCTGCCTCTATCACTACACGGAGGCATTCCGGCTAACTACTCCTGCGAGGCTCTGGGACCTAGCTCAGCAGATCAACGCCGGCGTCTTCCAGGGCGAGGCCAGAGTGATGAAGGCGGACATCCTCGAGGCGCTGCCAACCATCCAGACGGACGTCGCCTACTTCGACCCGCCGTATCCGGGCGTCATGAGCTACGAGAAGGAGTACCGGGTCATTGACCAGCTCCTGGAGGGGACGACGCGGGCCACGAGCCCATTCACCGCGAAGACCGGCGCGTCGATGCTGGACGGCTTGTTCGTGCGGGCGACGCACATCCCCCTCTGGATCCTGAGCCTCGGCAATGAGGTCGTGACCATCGAGGAGCTGGAAGCGAAGATGACGAAGCTCGGGCGCCAGACGAAGGCAATCGCCATCAAGTACCAGCACCTGCCGGCGGTGGCCACGGAGGAGAAGAAGCGGGAGAACCGGGAGTTCCTAGTGGTGGGATGGGACGCGGATGCTGCTGTCGTGCGGGAGAACTCAGGCGACGGGCAGGCCGCCGTCGGGATCCTCGACGGAGGGAGCGAAGACGTCGTGTCCCTCCAGGGTGACTCGGACCTTGGTAGCCCCCAGCGAGCGACCCCGCATGCCTTCCCGAGCGATGGCTTCGAGGAGTGCGACTCGGCCGGCACCGAGAAGGTCGCTTCCCAAAGCGGGCGGGCCATCGCGGAACCGCAAACTAGCCTCGATCAACCAAACACCCTCTTGGGTGAACGCGGATTCCACCGAGACTCTGAAGGGATCGAACTTCCTCTTGTCGAAGGGCATCGATCCACTCTCCCTCTCGACGCACGCGAAGTCAAGAACGAGCGGGATCGGGAGCGCTTGGTGGTGGGGTGGGACCGGGATGCTGCGTTGTGCCAGAGGGGCTTAGAAGAAGGAGTCGAAATCAGGCAGGACGTCCTCCACGGGGAAGTCCTTCACGAGCTTTCCGGCTTCGAGGTGGACGCGAACCCAGAGGGCACCCTGCTCCCGCCCACGCCTTTCTTCTCGATAGATGGCCTCCAGGAGGGCATGGAGTCCGCGACCGAAAAGGGCACCGACGACCTTGCGGCGGCCGGGGAACCTGAGCCGCGCATCGATGAACCAGACGCCATCCTCGTTGAAGCCTCCGTGCACCGAGACGATGAAGGGAGCAGGCCCGGGGTGTTTCAGCATGGCGTGAAGATCCCCCCACAGCCTCCTGGGAGTCAAGGAGGAACCCGCCATGAGTGACACCGGGACGAAGGCGCCGGTTCGAGTAGGACCGCGCATGGTCCCACTGGATGATCTCGTCGCGCACCCGCTCAACAGCAACGTCATGCCGCCCGACCTGCAGTCCAAGCTCCGGGCCCACATCAAGCGGACGGGCCGCTACCCCTTCCTGGTCGTCCGGCCCCATCCCGACGAGCCCGGCAAGTACCAGGTCCTCGACGGCCACCACCGTGTTGCCGTGCTCAGGGACCTCGGGCACACCGAAGCCCGCTGCGACGTCTGGGAGGTCAACGACCGCGAGGCGAGGCTGCTGCTGGCCACGCTCAATCGCCTGCAGGGGCAGGACCAGCCGCTCAGACGCGCCGAGCTCGTCCACGAACTCCTGGGCGAGATGAGTCTGGACGACCTGGCCGGCCTACTCCCCGAGACGGACAAGCAGTTGGAGGAGCTGCATGCGCTGCTGGAGTTCCCCGCCGAAGAGGTCGCCGCCTTCCTCGACGACCAGGCCGAGGCAGCCGAGAAGGTCTTGCCGCGGGTGATGAACTTCGTCGTCACGCCCGAGCAGGAGGAGCTCATCGAACAGGCGGTCGAGCTTGCCAGCGACGGCACGCCGGGGCGCGATCGGAAGGCGAAAGGGCTGACCAACCTGGCGAAGCGATTCCTGCAGGAGAGGTCGGATGGCGAAGGTATCAAGCAAGACGCGTGAAGAGGCCCGCCGGTTGTTCCTGACCGGCGAGATTCGGCTGAACTCCGAGATCGCCGCCAGGTTGGCCGTCAAAGCGCACACGGTGGGCCTGTGGCGCCGTCAAGAGGACTGGGACGGCCTGCTGCTCAAGATCGATCGCCGGGCGGCCCAGATGTTCGTCGAGAAGATCGCCACCGACCGGGTCACCCTGAACGTCCGCCACTTCCGCTATTGGGAGGTCCTGCTGGCCAAGCTCGCAGAGGAGCTCAAGGCTAAGAAGGCGATGTCCGTGCGGGACATGGATCGGCTTGCCGGCATCCTGGAGCGGGCCCAGAGAGGCCAGCGCGTGGCCAAGGGGATGTCCGCCAACGGCGAGACGGAGGAAGGAGTGAGGGCGCAGGCCCAGGCAGAAATCCGCCGTCTGATCGACGCTTTCATCGAGTCGGTGAAGGAGAACGTGGCAGATGAAGAAACCCGCGATCGGATCCGTCGTGCCATTTTCGACGCGCTACCTCAAGCGGAGGACGACGGAACTGGCGAGCCCGGCGACGAGGTCGCTCACTGACCCCCTGGCCGCCTGGGCCCTGAAGCGCATCCGCCTCGAGGGCCGGCCCTTCAGCTTCAAGGGACACGAATACCTGCGGGCCATCTACGACGACCAGTCGCCCCACGTCGTGGTCAGCAAGGCGGCTCAGGTCGGCGGCAGCACCTACGCCATTCTCCGGAGCCTGCACGCGTGCGCGACCGGGCTGAACGTCATCTACTTCTTCCCGACCCGCACCGATGTTCTGGACTTCAGCCGGAGCCGGGTCACGCCGCTCCTGGTAGACAACCCGTTCCTGTCCCGGATGATGACCGACACGGACACGACCGGCCTGAAGAAGATTGGTGACGCCCACCTCTACATGCGGGGGATGCAGTCAACTGTGGGGATGAAGTCCGTTCCTGCCGATCTGCTTATCTTCGATGAGCTGGACGAGACGGACCCGATTGACAAGGCCCTGGCCTTGGAACGCCTGTCGCACAGCGACTACAAGCGAGTCATCGAGGTGTCGAACCCCTCCCTGCCGGACTACGGCGTAGACGAGAGCTACCAGAAGAGCGACCAGCGGCACTGGACCCTGAAATGCTCCGCCTGCGGGAAATGGACCGCCCCGGAGCGTGAGTTCCCGAAGAAAATCGGCGAGGAGGTCCGGATCATCCTGCCCCGCGAGGACGGGTCGTGCATCCTGGCCTGCCCGCATTGCCAGGCCGCGCTCGACGTCGACCAGGGCGAGTGGGTGGCCGACCTCCCCGACCGCCCCATACACGGCTACCGCATCTCCCAGCTCTTCTCTAGCAAGGTGGACCCCGGAGAAATCCTCAAGGAGTACCGGACCACCCGCTACCCAGACCGGTTCTACAACCTGAAGATCGGGATTCCTTGGGCCGACCTCGAGCGCCGGCTGGACATCATGTCAGTCCTGAACCTCTGCGGCGAGGCCACGATGCGCGAGCGCGTCGAAGGAGAATCTCGCTGCGTCATGGGCGTCGACACCGGCCGGGAGCTCCACGCGGTCCTGCTCTGGTGCGATGAGAAGGACGAGTCTCGCCAGCACCTCATCCACCTGGCCGTCTGCCACGACTTCTCGGGCCTCGACGATCTCATGGTTCGCTTCAAGGTGCAGAGGTGCGTCATCGATGGGCTGCCCGAGACGCACGAGACACGGAAGTTCACCTTGCGTCACCTCGGGCATGTCTACATGAACTATTTCAACGAGCATCAACGGGGCTCAACCCTTTGGGACTACAGAACCATGATGGTCCAAGTCAATCGGACCGAGGCCCTGGACGCCTCCCGGGATGCTGTTCGGCGGCAAAGGGTGGTCCTGCCTCGTCAGACCCCCATCGTCGTGGAGTTCGCCCAGCACATGGCGGCGGACGCCAAGATCCTGGACGAGGACGAAGAGACGGGAGCCCAGAGGTTCAGATACATCCGCACCGGGCCCGACCACTTCTCCCTGGCCTTCACCTACGCCTGGATGGCGGCCAATCGCCTAGCGGATATGTGGGACCCGAAGATCATCTGGTTTTGAGGTGGACCGGCAGCAATCCCGGTGAGTTGGGTAAAAGTGCCCGGGATTTGTTGGACGAGGCGTCCTGTCCTGGACGAAGCCCCAGTGATTTATTGACCGGATAGGCCAGGCCCAGGAAGCGGCATCGCCCTCCGCGCCAGGGTCGATCTAGCGGCATCGACCTCCCGCCAAAGTACCGTCTAGCGGCATACCCCTCTCCGGAGGTGCCCTTTATGCGGCATCGACCTCCCGAAAAAGGCCCAGGAAGCGGCATCGAACTGGCCTTTTCTGGTCCGCTGCCGGTTGCCATGGGAAGCACGCTCGGGCCGTAAGTCTCGTCGGTTCAATGCGTAGGCACGGAGCCACCTGCCTGCCGAGGCGGCAGCGACCCCCTGTTTTAGCCCCGTAGACTGCCGTTTGAATGCCGGTTGCCTGCCGCTCGGGAACCCGAAACCGGCCAGATCTGCCGCTTCAGTGCCGGTGGATGTTCGCCGCATGTCGTCCTTGGAGCGGAAGGCGACATGTTATTTATTATGTTGTAGATACGACTACATTCAATGTGCTGCACTGCCTCGGTGGCTCGCCCGATGGGTTGTTTTCATCCAATGGCTGACCGTGGCGGATTCCTGTTGCGCGGGCACTTCCTTGGCGTACATTAACATATGTTTATGTTAACATTAACAAGTGACGATTCCGGGAACCACTGGTCGGTGGGGGACTGTGGAGTTCGCGGCCGACGCCGATGGCGAATCGGAGACGCGAGCAGTGTTCGATTCCCTGGTGCGTCATGAAAAGGCGTCGCTGCACGTGGCGATGCAAAGGTTGGCCGATTTCGGTCGACTACAAAACGATGAACGCTTCCGGACCGTCACAGGATCCGGGCTTTGGGAGTTCAGGAAGAACCAGCACCGCTTTCTCGGCGGGTTCTTGCCGGCCCGGCGGTTTGTCATCGCAGCTTATGAACGGAAAAAGAAATGGAAGCTGCGACCTGAAACGATTCAGAGAGCTTTACGGATCATGAACGCCTTACGCAAGACAAAGGAGGAGCAATGCCTCACGGTCAAGGCCTAGAGGATCTGCTTGCCGATGCTGAGTATCGACGGACGTACCAGGACGAGAAGCTCATCCTGGAGGTCACGGAGTCGATTTCTGAGGCAATGAAGCAGGCTGATGTCTCGAGGGCCGAACTGGCGGAGGCGCTCGGCAAGAGCCGCGCCTTCGTTACACAGATTCTCACGGGATCCCGAAACCTGACGCTGCGCACATGGGCGGGGGCTCTCACCGCCCTTGGGTTCGAAGCCCGCGTCAGTATCGCCAGGATTGCCGGAATCAAACGAGCCGACTTTACCTACGAGATGCAGCCAGAGGTTACTCCTAGGATTAAGTCGGAGATCCAATGTTCGGCTGAATTCCCTAATCCCCCGAAGCGGCTTCGCAAAAACATAGCTGTGGCCGCGTAAAGGAGAAATATGTCGAACCCCACGCTGGACTTTGCTGAAGTGGTCGCCATTTCGAATGTCGTCAACCTCGTCAGTGTTAATTGCCGGGAAATCTCCGCGAAGCGAAATACCGAGATCGCCGACATCCCGACGCAGGTGCGATGCACAGGGAGCTCCGAAGCGACGGGAATGAGGGATAAGACTGCCGGACAGATCATCGTCCTCGTGCGCTTCGCTCTGAGCGTGCTCAAGTTCAGTGCTGACCCCGCGGAAAGCGTTGCGGACATCTCCGCCACCCTTGCCTTGCGCTACAGCGTGCCGGGAGAATCTCTGAAGTCGTTTAGACCAGAAGCGGTTCAGGCCTTCGCCGAAACGAATGGTGTATACAACGCGTGGCCATACTGGCGTGAGCTGCTTCAGAACACTGCAGGCAGGCTGGGTATTCCAGGAATAGTTGCTCCAGTTTTCCGGTTGAATGCGGGACCGAAGGATTCCACACAACCCGAACCCTCAATGAAAGGCGAAGCGAAATGAGCAAGCAGCCGCTAAGACCTGGACAGAACGCCCCTGCTTCCGGCCAGTACGAAAGGATTGGACCGCGTGGTGGCCAAACCGGACATGAGGTTACTGTTCCAAAAGGTAGGCCTCTTCCGCCTACGCCTAAGCCCGGAGGTGGCTACCAGATCGTTGACAGAACCAAGAATAAGTCGGGACGAGGATAAATTTGGCCTGCCGCCGAGATCATGCGACGACCGGAGCGCTCATTGGAACCCTCATCACTGCCTGTCGCAGCAGCGGTGAGGGCGATTTTAATCAGATCGTTGAGATTGGCGGCGGGACTTTGGGCGGTTGGCTCGGCGGCATCACTCCTGACGTCCTCGAGCCAGCAACAAGCTCCTGGCACCGCGACGTTTGCCACAGCCTGACGATCCAGGCTCTGGCGATCAGGACGTTGAAGACTGTAGGTGCCTGGGAGAAGGAATGTAGACACTTGGCCGGAGAGTATCAAACGCTTCGAGCCGCTGAGACCCATCCAGTCAAGACAATTGTCTACTTTCTAGCCGAACTGTTTTGGAGGCTGCTTGCCGGATTCGCCGCAGGGTTCATAGGAGGCTACATCTCCCATCTCACTTTGGATGCCCTGACGCCTCGAGGATTGCCGCTGCTGTCGCGGCAATTCTGTTGAGTTGGGCACGTGCCGAGAGCGCACCAGATGATAGGTAGACCGAACTGGCCACCTGATGCCTTGATTGAGAAGATCTGGGAAGAGCACCACCAGCCTCTGGTTGCTCTATACGACTTGATGGCGGATGTGGGACAAGCCTTGCGGAAACTCCCCGAGGGCTGGCAACCTCGTAGTGCGCAAAAGGTTGTGGTTCTTCATCTCTTCGTCCGCGCATACAAGACAACTCAGGCTGCCTACACACTGTTCTCGAGCGGGTTTGCTCAGGATGCGCAGAGTCTACTGAGAGGTCTCACCGAAGGTGTGATCGACATGTTCTACATCCTTCGGAAGCCGGGAACGCGTGGGCGCCAATTCGCCGACTACATCGTCATCGGCAAGCGTGACTGGATGAGACGAATGGAGAAGGCGTTCCATGAGTATCCTATTCCTCCGCACGTGATGAAGAAGGTTGAGGCGGAGTACACCGCTCTTCTCTCCAGGCGTCCGAACTATAAGGGGCTCACCAGGAGTTGGTCCTCAGAGGGCATAGCAGAGCGTGCCCGTGACGGGAATTGCAAGAACCTGTATTTCTATTATGTTCTCGCCTGCCAGATGCTGCACACCGATCCACGCTCAGTGCATTCCTATCTGCGCGTTGGAGAAGGAATGGATGACGGTCCCTCCATGCCAACCACCGAAGAGAGGAAGACTCTTGAGATTGCCTATGTCTGTCTCCTCGATGCATTCAACGCTTCTAATGGGGTTTTCAAGTGGCATAGAGGAGACTTGGTAAAGGAATACAAGGGGCGCTTCAGGCGAGAGTTTGGTGACAAGGCTAGTCCTGCACGGACACAAGCCATCCATCGCACCGCTCCTGGCGCGGTGACAACCCCCTAGGCTGGCTACCAGCCGGACTCGGGCCTCGCCCGGTCGGGTGTTTTTGGATCCTGGCGGCAACGACTAATTGCTTCCTTGCGTGTACACTCCCATTGTCAGTTCGGGATCGGAACACTTAGTCTGGTGAATAGGAGGGCTATCCTTGGCCAGTCTCCACCGTCGTGTCAGCAATGAAATCCTAAGCCTCCGTCAGACCCTCAAGGCGTTCGATCGTTCTCTCCGTCGCCTGACCCCGTTGCTATCAGCAGGGGTGGCATTGAACGGAGCCCAGAAAGCCAACGGTCGCTCTCGTCCCCGACTCTCCGCCAAGGCCCGCGCCTCCATGGTCCTCCAGGGCCGCTACATGGGCTACATGCGGCAGCTGAAGCCGCGGCAGAAGGCGCAGGTGAGGGAGGTCAAAGCGGTAAAGGGCGTGAGAGCGGCGATCGCGAGGGCGAAGGAGCTCAAGTAGCGAAAGCGCTATGCGGAAGGGAGATCCAGCCCACCCATGCCGTGGATTCCAAATTTCGGCCTATCCCTCTGGCAAAAGGGCGCAGGGCCAAAAGAGTACGCAGCCTCACGTGGAGACCATGATATTCGACGGTTTGTCGTGCATTACGCTCTGGAGGACCCAGCAACTAGGCGGATCGGAGACTCTCAGGTCACCCTAGAAGCAAACACACAGCGCAACGTGGAAGGAACGGATCAAATCAAAATCCCCGTGCGGTTTGAACGCAATGAGGAGGGCCGTCTCGGAGCGATATCATTCTTGCCTCAAGTGCCATCACCTAATCTAGCAATCGCGACAACATATCCGCTTGTGATGTCTACCGTGAGCTTTTGGTCGTCGATCATGGGTATCCCCATTGGGATCTATGGGATGACTGTGCTCGATGAGAAGCACAACGCGAAATATGAGGCGCGACCACAGCATGCCGCATCTGAACGGTTTTGGCTGCCAATGGGGTTGCAACTTGGAGAGCACTGGCACGTCATCCTGGGACTCTATCGGGAGGGGAAAGCGAGCCCGAGCCCATATTTCCAATTCCTCATGTTCTTCAAGGTACTCGAGGGATTCTACGAGAGAAAGACGATCTTGATTGGTTCACTCAAGGAGAACCTGGACAGGCGTGGAGTGGAGTACAGAGAGCCACCTACACGTATCACGAAGGACATGCTCCTTTTCGCGCTGGCACCACCAGAGTGGGCCTCTGCTTGGGAAGGGAAGTCCTTCGGTGAGCTGTACAAGTACCTCGACAGAACACATCGCCGACGGATCTCTCACACATTCCCGAAGACAGAGCCTTCGCTCAATCCCGATGACTGGAACGATTATCACGCGACAGTCTTCTTGGCGAACCTGTTGGACCAAGTTGCGAGGGATTTGATTGTGAGCCACCTCGAGCAGATGGTCGTCAAGGAGAAGGAGGCATGAGCGCTATCGGGCTAGTATGTCAAGCCGCGTGCTTTCTTCCACATCTCCTGGCCGCTCGGGTTCCCGCAGACCGCAGTTGAGGGTCGTGATAGAGGGAGGTGGTCGTGGAAAGGCTGAGCCTCGAACCCGGACATCAGTACGGCTGGCGAGAGAACCACCGTCAACGGGGCTCACCCATCCACCGCATCGAGATCATCCAAAAGGTGAGGCCCGGTAAGTGGAAGGTCCGCTTTCTAGAAGACCCGCATCCTGGTCTAGTGGACTACGTTCGGTCCGGCAACATCGTAACCACTTGGGCGGAGCACGAGGCCTTCCTTGCGGACGAAGCGAGACTCATGAAGGTCATCGAAGCCACAAACGCCATTTGGGACGGCACCCAGGACGACCCCCGAATTCAGGCGGTCAATGCTGTCTTGGAATCCACGGGCGAAGTCGGTGACTGGTGTTTCAAGGACATGGGTCCGACCGCAGGGCAGGCGGAGCTCAGTCTGAATGGAACGCGCCGAGTCATCGCGAAGACGGATCTCGATCCAGACCCCTTCGCCCTTGACCCTCTTGCGTACACCGATCGGCATGGCGTCTTTCACCTGTCGCTATCAGGTGCGATCAAGCTGGCGCAGGGCTTTGCCGCTGCAGAGTCGGGCTTGGTTGCCCTGCACGTCAACGCAGCGCAGAAGAAATGGACAGAGGAAGCGAGGAAAGACGACATAACCCTTGAACTCTTCCGGAAGTGGCGGGTCGGCTGGGCGCTTGCCCTTGAGTGGGCGAAGACTGCGAGCGAAGAGCGAAGTAGGGCGACACCCCTTGACCAGATTCGAGAGCGCGTCGAGACGAACTTGAATCTCCTCTGGACCCGGCTGGCCGAAATTGACAACTATCGTGCGGAAGAGATTCGGACCCTCAGAACTCTCGTTGAGCAAGCTGCCGTGGACCTGCGCAGCCTCGGAGCGGTCGAGAAAGCCGAATTCCTATTGAAGGCGATTACTCCGAAAGAGGAAAAGGGACGTCCCAAGGCGGGGCGCCTCAGCACGTCAGGCGGCGAACCCCGGCCCACAACTCCTGATCACTAGGATGGGTGTAGATCGTCGTGGTCGGCGGCGACACGTGCCTCGCACACCTCTGCACTAGGAGAAGGGCGCAAGAAGCACGGTAGGCGCTCGTTACCGCAGTGTCACGCAGCGCGGGCTACTCCACGGTAGGCCAGCCGAACAGTCTTCCGAGAGTGTTGTCTGCGAGCTCCGGGATGAAGCGCATCGGCGTGCCGGTCAGAAGGGTGAATCCGGAGGCTTGCACTTTGTGGCTGGCGCTTCCCGCCAGACGCTTGTCCGGAACGCTGTAGAGTTCGATCGCGAATTCGGCACGATCTGGATTTCCGCTCCAAGCGGTGGCATTGTCCTCCCAATTCGTGAAGACCCCGCGAAGCATATAATCGAAGCCTAGCCGAGTTGCTTCCTCGTAGCCCTGCTCAATCGCTACCGACTGAATGGTCTGAACGGCGATGGTGTGACCCATGAGGCGATCACGCAGTGCGCCGACCATGGCCTGACCGCTTCCCGTCGTTGCCTCCTGGCCGCGCTCTTGGCCGTCAGCAATATCGAGAAGTACTACCTTCGGTGTAGCGACCACCGCCATTCCTGGAGCCCACTGACCGGTAGTCTGATGGACCGGTGTGGCGCAGGAGAGCGTGAGAAATGTCGCGCCGACAACCACTCCAGCACGACGGACCATTGTGTCCTCCATGGGGGTTTCGTGCGATCGAAGAATACACGAAGGCAGGACGCGGCGGATGGTAAAGTAATCTGCCATGTTCAGCGGCAACGATAGCGATGATGAGTCCGGTCATGCCCGCCCTGATGCCCTGACAGACGATGTCGTGCTCGACACCGAGGCCGAGGTCGCGTGCCCCTATTGCGGTAAGACGATCGTGATCGGCCTGGACCCTGGCGGAGGCAAAGCGCAGGAGTGCGTGGAGGATTGCCAGGTCTGCTGTCGGCCCTGCCGTGTGAGGTTGAGCTACGACGAGACTGGGGCTGCCAAGGTGTCGGTCGAAGTGGCGCAGTGAGCTGCTAGCAGGACAACCTGCGGACCTTTTCCCACATCTCCTGATCCGATGGATGCGTGTACAGCGTCGTCGTGAGCGGCGACACATGCCTCGCGAACCGCTGCGCCAGGAACAGGTCCCTCGACGCCCGATAGACGTTCGTGACCGCCGTGTGTCGTAGCGCGTGGAAGGGGTACAGCCGATCGAATCCCGCCTTCACCTGCCAGGTCCGGAAAGCGAACTGGACGCGTCGGGGTGAGATGCGGGCGCGGCTCTGATTGCAGAAGAGCGGATCCCCAGGCCGTAGCCCCTCGCGCCTAGTGACCTTGTGCCGCCAGAATCTCCGGAACTTGGCCAGCAGGGCGTCGGGCAGGAACACGTCACCTGCCGTGCCGTTCTTGGCGATCTCGGGCCGCAGGCGTACCCGGTTCCGGGGCTTGCCATCAGGCGTGTAGACATCGCCCACGTCGAGTCCTACAATCTCGGCCAGCCGTAGTCCAGTTCCGAATGCCAGGGAGTAGATCAGGTGGTCCCGGAGATTCCGGGCGGTTGCACGCAGGATTGCTCGCTGCTCGTCTTGCGTCAGAGTCTGCGGGCTGAGGTGGGGCATGAGCGCCTCCTCTCAGCAACGATTCAGCCTTGGAAGGGGCAGAGAAGTCAAGTGCATTCAGCGAGGCCTGTTCCTCGAAGGCAGTTGCTCCTACTGGGCACCCGAGCGCGAAGTGCCGCGTGCCCAAACGCTACGGTTCTTCGTGCCGGCGCCGGGCTAGAGGCAGCCCATCGCGGATTTCCAAAGAGTGGATCGCGATGACCGTGGGCAACACGTCAAACGCGTTCTTCGATCACCCAATCATCAACTCCCCCTACGAGTACCCGCGACGTCACTGGGAGCTGGATGAGAGCGGGCAGCCGACGCAGCGCATCCTCGATAGTCGCCGTCCCGCCGACTTCATCACGCCTATCCCGAAGCCCAAGAAGCGCAAGTCTTCGGCGCAACAAGAACGGTTCGTGTTCGACGAGGGGCGGGGTCTCTCAACGAAGGAGCAGCAATACGACCTCACCTCCATGATCAACGGAGTTCGACAACAGGTTGACATATGGCGGGCATTGCCTGCGAGCCAATGGCACGTGACGCCGGAGACGGCGCGACTCCTGGCGCACTGGCGCGGGCATCGCTTCGGACCAATTCGCCCCTTCTACTGCCAGATCGAGGCCGTCGAGACCGCGATCTGGCTCACGGAGGTCGCCCCTCACCTCGCGTCCGGAAAGCGGTTCGTCGACCACCTGGCAAGCGCGAACAAGGACGCCAATCCCGAACTCCAGCGGCTCGCCCTCAAACTCGCCACAGGGGCGGGCAAGACGACCGTGATGGCGATGCTGATCGCGTGGCACACGATCAACGCGGTGCGCCGCCCTGGAAGCAAGCACTTCACGCGGGGGTTTCTGGTCGTTGCGCCCGGTTTGACTATCAGAGACCGCCTGCGGGTGCTACAGCCGAACGACCCGGACAGCTATTACGCCAGCCTCGAGCTGGTCCCGACCGACCTCGTGGACGACATCAGACGCGCGAAGATCGTCATCACGAACTACCACGCATTCAGGCTCCGAGAGCGGCTGGAGCTGTCGGCCGGCGGGCGGGCCCTCCTGAAGGGCCGGCGGGGGGACGAGCTTCAGACCGCCGAGACCGAGGGCCAGATGCTGCAGCGCGTCATGCCGGATCTGATGGGCCTGAAGAACATCCTCGTCCTCAACGACGAGGCGCATCACTGCTACCGAGAGAAACCGCCCGAGTCGGACGACGCCCAACTGAAAGGGGAAGAACGGGAAGAGGCGGAGAAGAACAACGAGGCGGCACGCGTCTGGATCAACGGCCTCGAAGGTGTGCAGCGCAAGCTCGGGCTGGCCCGGGTCTTCGATCTGTCGGCGACACCGTTCTTCCTGCGCGGGTCAGGCTACGCCGAGGGCACCCTTTTCCCCTGGACGATGTGCGACTTCTCTCTGATGGACGCCCTCGAGTGCGGGATCGTCAAGCTGCCCCGTGTGCCGGTCGCCGAGAACATCCCCGGCGACGAGATGCCGGTCTTTCGCAACCTCTGGGAGCATATCCGGAAAGATATGCCGAAGAAGGGGCGCGGTAGCGGCGGCGCGCTGGACCCGCTCAAACTGCCCACAAGGTTGAAGACCGCCTTGGAAGCGCTCTACGGGCATTACGACAAGACGTTCAAGCTCTGGCAGGAGCAGGGTCTCCGTGTCCCGCCCTGCTTCATCATCGTCTGCCAGAACACCTCGATCTCGAAGCTGGTCTACGACTATGTCTCGGGCTTCCAGCGCCAGAACGAAGACGGAAGCTCGACGCTAGAGAACGGTCGACTGGCACTGTTCCGGAACTTCGACGAGGCCACGGGGAATCCGCTCGCCCGGCCCAATACCCTGCTCATCGACTCGGAGCAACTCGAGGCGGGCAACGCCCTGGACGAGAACTTCCGCGAGATGGCCGCCGACGAGATCGATCGCTTTCGCCGCGACATCATCGAGCGCACCGGCGACAGGCGGGCGGCGGACAAGCTATCGGACCAGGACCTATTGCGCGAGGTCATGAACACGGTCGGTAAACCGGGGCAGCTCGGCGCGGACATCCGCTGCGTCGTATCGGTTTCCATGCTGACCGAGGGGTGGGATGCCAGAAACGTCACGCACATCCTTGGGATCCGGGCCTTCGGCACCCAGCTCCTCTGTGAGCAGGTCATTGGGCGAGCGCTACGGCGGCAGTCCTACGATCTGAACGACGAGGGCCTCTTCGACGTGGAGTACGCGGACATCTTCGGTGTCCCCTTCGATTTCACGGCCAAGCCGGTGGTCGCCCCACCGAAGCCACCGGTGGAGACGGTCCTCGTCAAGGCCGTAAGGCCCGACCGCGACGCGCTCGAAATCCGCTTCCCGCGCGTTGAGGGCTACCGGGTCGAGCTCCCAGAGGAGCGCCTGACCGCCTCGTTTAATGACGACTCCATCCTGGAACTGACCCCCGACATCGTCGGCCCGTCGAAGACGCGCAACGCCGGCATCATCGGCGAAGGGGTCGATCTGGACCTGAAACACCTGGGCGACACGCGACACTCGACGCTGCTCTTCTGCCTGACCCAGCGGCTTCTCTACACCAAGTGGCGCGACGCCGGTGAGGACCCGAAGCTCTATCTGTTCGGCCAGCTCAAACGGATCACCAAGCAGTGGCTCGACACCTGTCTCGTGTGCAAGGGCGACACCTACCCAGCGCTGCTCATGTACCAGGAGCTGGCCGACATGGCTTGCAATCGAATCACCGCCGGCATCACGCGCGCGCTCGAGGGCAAGCGGCCGATCAAGGTACTTCTCGACCCGTACAACCCGACCGGGTCTACGGCGCACGTCCGCTTCGCGACCTCTCGCACGAATCGTTGGGACACGGCCGGCCCGCCGCCGAAGGACCACGTCAACTGGGTCGTGCTCGATAGCGATTGGGAGGCGGAGTTCTGCCGGGTCGCCGAGTCCCACCCCAAGGTGATCGCCTACACGAAGAATCACAACCTTGGGCTCGAGGTTCCGTATCGCTACGGCTCAGAAACCAGGAAATACATTCCCGACTTCATTGTCGTGGTCGATGATGGCGATAGGAGCAAGGACGTCCCGGACCCCTTGCACCTTGTCGTCGAGATCAAGGGCTACCGCCGCGAGGACGCGAAGGAAAAGAAATCTACGATGGAGACCTACTGGGTTCCTGGGGTGAACAACCTCGGAACGTATGGGCGCTGGGCCTGTGCCGAGTTCACCGACATCTACACGATCGAATCGGACTTCAAGGACAAGGTCCAGAAGAGATTCAACGAGATCATCGACGCTGCGATGACCCGGCAGCCAACATCGGGCCAGTGAACATGGCGAAGAAAGCCAAACCCAAAGGAAAATCCGTCGAGGCGCTTCGCCATGCCGACGACAAGCGTAAGAACATCCCGACCGCGGAGCACGAGTCTGTAATAGATCGGGAGCAAAGGAAGCCCCTGACGCTGCGATATCCTCGAAACGCCGACCTCGATCCGCAACTTGTCTGGCGCGGCAAGGACGAGCAGGACTGGAGCGACCTCGTCGTCCATGCCCCGCCCCTCTACATCCAGGAGAAGATCCATCCGAAGGTGCTGATCGACGATCTTCTGCGACAAACCAAAGCGGCGCAGCCGCCGGCCGCTCAGCCTGATCTTTTCGCCGACTTCAATGGCCTCCCCGAAAGCGTCGACCGCACCGAGTTCTACCAGCACGATCAGAACTGGTCCAATCGCATGATCCTTGGTGACTCCCTCCAGGTCATGGCTAGCCTGGCCGAGCGCGAGGGGCTGCAAGGGAAGGTGCAATTCATCTACATCGATCCCCCCTACGGCATCAAGTTCAACAGCAACTTCCAGTGGTCAACGACGAGTCGCGACGTGAAGGAGAAGGCCGATCACATCACGCGTGAGTCCGAACAGGTCAAGGCCTTCCGGGACACTTGGCGCGACGGCATACACAGCTACCTCACTTACCTACGCGACCGGCTCACAGTGGCCCGTGCCCTCCTTACTGACTCCGGCTCCATCTTCATCCAGATTGGCGATGAGAATGTCCATAGGGTCAGAGCAGTGATGGATGAAGTGTTTGGCGATGCGAATTTTGTCAGTCTCATCTGTTATTCAACGACCGGAGGCTTCTCTTCAGCAAGCACACTGAGTCGAACTGGGGACTACCTTCTCTGGTATTCGCGAGACATCTCACGGGTCAAGTACCGCCAGTTGCATGTGAGGAAGGACTCCTTAGAGGCGGTCCAGAATGCTTACGATCAGATCGAGTTGGCCTCGCTGGAACGAAGGGCGATGTCGGCTGAAGAGAAACGCGATCCGAGTGTTCTGCCAGATGGTTCACGGGCGTTCACTGATGGCGACCCAACTAGCCAAGGAACCGGCGCCGCGACAATCGAGTTCCTGTATCACGGCCGCATATTTCATCCTGGGGAGGCTAACCATTGGAAGGCCCCTGTTCCAGAAGGAATGAGGCGATTAGCTTCCTCAAATCGGCTGCAGATTACCCCGAAGGGCAAATTGCGCTATGTGCGGTATCTCAGCGACTTCGATCAAAACCCCATTACGAACTCCTGGTTTGATGTTGCAGGCGCGGTGCAAGACCGGGCTGACCCGAAGATCTACGTCGTTCAGACAAGTGTAAAGATTGTCCAGAGGTGTCTCTTGATGACAACGGATCCGGGCGATCTCGTGCTAGATCCGACCTGTGGGGCAGGCACAACAGCTACCGTCAGTGAAAAGTGGGGCCGCCGCTGGATTACGATTGACACGTCCCGAGTGGCGTTGGCTCTGGCCCGTGCTCGCATCATGGGGGCGCGTTACCCGTACTATCTGCTCGCGGATTCGCGGGAGGGCCAGCTCAAGGAAGCTGAAATCACCCACACCGCGCCCGGCAGCCGGCCCGTGCACGGCAACATCCGCCATGGATTTGTCTACGAGCGCGTGCCACACGTTACGCTCAAGTCCATCGCCAATAACGCGGAGATCGACGTCATCTGGGAGAAGTGGCAGACAACGCTGGAGCCGCTGCGGGAGAAGCTGAGTGTCGCGTTGAACAGAGAATGGCGGGAATGGGAGATTCCACGCGAGGCTAATGCCACGTGGCCGGACGCGGCCAAGAAGGCGCACGCCTGCTGGTGGGAGGCGCGCATCGCCCGCCAAAAGGAGATCGACGCCTCGATTGCCGCCAAGGGGGAGTTCGAAGATCTCTACGACAAGCCGTACGAGGACAAGAAGATCGTGCGCGTCGCCGGTCCGTTCACCGTCGAGAGCCTCAGTCCCCATCGGGTGCTCGGCGTGGACGAGGACGACCAATTGATCGACCCATTCAAAGCTACGGATGGCGCTCCTGGGTACGGCGCCGGGCAGACCTTTGAGCAGATAATTCTGGAGAACCTCAAGACAGCCGGCGTCCAGCAGGCGCACAAGGAGGACAAGATTCAATTCATCTCCCTTACAGGCTGGCCTGGCACATGGATCTGCGCAGAGGGGCGCTACCGCGAAGGGGGCCGGGAGAAGCGCGCCGGCATCTTTATCGGTCCCGAGTTCGGCACCGTCTCACGCCCCGACCTCGTCGAGTCGGCGCGAGAGGCTGGCGACGCAGGCTTTGACGTGGTCATCGCCTGCGCCTTCAACTATGACGCGCACGCGGGTGAGTTTCACAAGCTCGGCCGCGTGCCGGTGCTGAAGGCACGCATGAACGCCGACCTGCACATGGCCACCGATCTCAAGACCACGGGGAAAGGGAACCTTTTTGTCATCTTCGGCGAGCCCGACATCGAGGTTGAGAGCGTCAAGGACGGCAAGTTGCGCGTCACGGTGAAGGGGGTCGATGTCTTCGACCCCACGACCGGCGAGATCCGCAGTGACTCGGCGGAAGGGATCGCCTGCTGGATGATCGACACCGACTACAACGGCGAGAGCTTCTTCGTCCGGCATGCGTATTTTCTCGGCCAGAACGACCCGTACAGCGCTCTGAAGACTTCACTCAAGGCGGAAATCGATGCCGACGCGTGGGCCAGCCTCAACAGCGCTGTGTCGCGGCCGTTCGACAAGCCGAAGAGCGGGCGCATCGCCGTCAAGGTGATCAATCACCTGGGCGACGAGGTGATGAAAGTGTTCCGGATGTGAGCGGCGCCGAATTCCGCATCGCCGACACGTTCACGGCCAGCCTGGCGCAGCTCACGGGCGAGGAACAGAAGGCGGTCAAGACCACCGCCTTCGACCTGCAGATGAACCCCGCCAGCCCAGGTCTGCGCTTTCACAGGCTGGACAAGGCGAAGGACAGAAACTTCTGGTCGGTGAGGGTCAGCGGCGACATCCGCCTGATCGTCCATCGCCTGGCAAACAGCTTGACGCTCTGCTACGTCGACCACCACGACCGTGCCTATTCCTGGGCCGAACGCCGGAAGCTGGAGATCCACCCGAAGACCGGGGCGGCCCAGCTTGTCGAGTTACGCGAGACGGTCCAGGAGATCGTCGTGCCGGTCTATGTCGCGAGGGAGGCACAGGCATCTGCCAAGCCGCGCTTGTTCGCCGACAAGCCCGACGATGTGCTGTTTGGTTACGGCGTGCCCCGGGAGTGGCTGGACGACGTCCGGAAGGTGGACGAAGACAGCCTATTGCTCCTGGCGGACCACCTGCCTGCGGAGGCCGCCGAGGCGTTGCTCGAGCTGGCGACTGGGGGGCAGCCACGGGTCGCCGTGCCGATGCCGACTGCCGTCGGCCCGTTCGACCATCCCGACGCACAGCGGCGCTTCCGGGTCATGACCAACGTGCAGGAGCTTGAGCGCGCGCTCGACTTCCCGTGGGAGCGATGGACCGTCTTCCTGCACCCCGAACAGCGGGAGTGGGTCGAGCGCGACTATTCCGGACCGGCTCGGGTCACCGGGTCCGCCGGAACGGGCAAGACGATTGTGGCCTTGCATCGCGCCGTTCAACTGGCTCGCCGGCATCCCAGCGCGCGCGTCTTGCTGGCGACCTTCTCGGATGCGCTGGCGAGCGCGTTGCGGACCCGTCTGCGGCGTCTGGTCGGCAACGAGCCGCGAATCGCCGAGCGGATCGATGTCACTTCCCTGGACGCTCTTGGCCTGCGCCTGCACAAGGCGCTTCTCGGCCCCGTCAAGCTGGCCACCCCGATGGTAGTGCGCGACCTGATGCGCGCAGCGTCGGGAGCGGTCGGCGAGCACAAGTTCAGTCTCCAGTTCCTGATGACCGAATGGGAGCAGGTCGTCGATGGCTGGCAGCTACACGGCTGGGAAGCCTACCGCGATGTCGCCCGGCTCGGGCGGAAGACACGACTGCCCGAGGCGCAACGAAAGACGCTGTGGGTCATCTTCGAGCGAGTGCGCGAGGCCCTCCGGATACGGGGGCTGACAACGCAGCCCGCCGTATTCGAGGCCCTCGCCACCGAGATGCCCGAGAGCCGGAACCCACCCTACGATCATGCCGTGATCGATGAGGCGCAGGACGTCACCGTGACCCAGATGCGGTTCCTCGCCGCCATGCTGGGCGCGCGCCCCGATGGCCTCTTCTTTGCGGGCGACCTGGGGCAGCGCATCTTCCAGCAGCCGTTCTCTTGGAGGTCCCTGGGTGTGGAGATCCGTGGCCGTTCGCGGACGCTGCGCGTGAACTACCGTACCTCGCATCAGATTCGGGAGCGTGCCGACCGCCTGCTGGGTCCCGAGATCGTCGACGTGGACGGCAACGTGGAAAACAGGAGCGACACGATCTCGGTGTTCAACGGTGCGCCGCCCATGATCCGCGTCGTTGCGAATCCGGATGAGGAGCGGGCAGTCGTTGGACAGTGGCTCGGGGAAGAGACGAAGGCGGGACTGCAGCCCCACGAGATCGGCGTCTTCGTCCGCTCGGCTGCGCAACTGGATCGCGCAACAGCGGCCATCCAGGCAGCCGTTCTGCCGTGGAAGGTCCTCGACGACCATGTCGAAACGGCCAGCGGACACGTGGCCGTCAGCACCATGCACCTGGCAAAGGGCCTCGAGTTCCGGGCCGTCGCCGTCATGGCCTGCGACGACGAAGTGATCCCGTCGCAGGAGCGAATCGAAACGGTGGGGGATGACTCCGATCTGAAGGAAGTGTACGACACCGAGCGCTATCTGCTGTACGTGGCGTGCACGCGCGCGCGGGACCATCTCCTGATCACCGGGGTCGATCCGGCGTCCGAGTTTCTGGATGACTTGAGGCAGTAGGATTCGCTCTTCGGCGCCGACGTCGAGAGCCTGATCCAGCCCCGGATGACCCGCTCGAAGGGTCCCACGCCCGCATTGGATCCTGTGCCTACCGTGTTGACCATGGCGGCCGCAATCAACGGCTCAATCGAACAGCGATAACTGAGGCGGGTCAGGCGGATTACCGCCGTCCAAGCCGAGGACATCGCAGGTGAAGACCTCGGTCACGCCCACACCCTGCAGTACAGGTGGGCCGGAGTACCGAAACGCATCGTACTTACGCAGGACTTCCTGCTCGTGCACGGCGGCGGCGGCACCCTCTCCATACGGCCACTCCCTCAAGATCGTAATGCGGTTCTGATCTGATGAGTTCGGATAGCGCTCCCACACGGTGAGGTTGGTGATGCCGATCTTGTAGAACACGCCGTCCGGTGCGTCGATGCGGATATAGTAGACAATTCCGGGGGCATTCACGTCGAAGCCCCCCGGCACGCACCGCGGACACTCGTGTCCGGCGGTGTGGTTGTTCGGGAGCGTTGAGAAGTCGCCATGCTCGGGGCAGGTGACGACGACCTTCTCATAGGCGCTTCGGTAGACAGTCTTCTCGTAGCTGTACTTCCCGTTGAATCGAGCCGTACCCCTCGCGATGAACTCCTCAGTCGTGAGCCGTCGCTTATCGCCACCCTGGAAGCGCCCGCACGTAGGGCAGCCCATCGGGGATTGGAGATGATAGTTGGGCTTCATCTCCTGCGACCCATGATCCGGGCACCGGAACCGGAGCTTCTTCAGACCGATGTTCCTGTGTGTGTTCCAGCTCTCGGGGTCGTACTCGAAGCGATGGCCGAATCGCTCCCGCGCGCATCTGAGCCATTCTTCGAAGCTCACCCGCTTTGCCTGCCCAAGTTCTATGTAGCTGCATTCCCGGCAGCCGAATTTCCCCCGGAGATGGGAGGCGACCTGCGGCCAGAAGTCGCCATGTGCTGGGCAGGTGGCCCTGATCTTGGAGTTCGAGTTCCGATAATTAGAGCCATCGTAGGTGTACTTCCCGTCGTGCGCAGCGATTAAGCGTGGCTCGACCTTGTCCCATGGTCGGGCCGGAGCCCCCGTCTGCCGTGGTCTGGCACAGTGCCGGCAGCCCTGGCCCTTCCAATGCTCGGCGGGGCCTTGCTTGAATGGTCCATGCTTCCAGCAGACGATGACGACCTTCGCGCGGGTGTTGATGTAGTCGACTCGGCTGTAGTCGTACCGATCGCCATGCCTATCGTGGAATCGAGCGAGTGCGTCCTCCTGCGTGAGATGTTTTGGCATCGACTACTCAAATCTTCCGATCGTTGCGAGGTCCGCCGCGAGGCGTCATCAACGGCGGATGAAGACAATGCCCTCAGGACTGGCAACGCCCGCCGTCAGCGGCGGCGCATCGTCCGCTGCATGCTGTCCGTGCGCGCCGGCCTATCCGCTGCAGGTCACAGCCTATGAAGACCGATGGCCCTTCCGAGCCATTACCGGATGGTCTGACGCAAGCTGACAGGCGCCCTAGCGTAACACCGAACCCTGGCCCGAAGCTCCGTCGAGCGATCTCCTGGTATTCCAACCAGTTAGGGCCACTGGAGGGCTGGTCGTGGAAGCCCTAAGCGCAGGTCGAAGATCGAGGTTCGGACCGAGAGAAGTTCGAGATGACTGTCGCTTGGGGAGCCAGACGCAAGTCACCTCATAACTGCGGCTAAGCTCGTCGCCACGAATTCTCTCCGCGAGGCAGGAAGGCGTCCTCGATCGTCTCCCCGTTGACTCGCGTCCAACAAAGGGCTTGTGCGCTCTCCCGCTGGAATGTCTATTGCGTGTTGCAATGTCCCTCATCCCTCAGTGGAATCGTGCCTGACACGTACGAGGAAACACTGAGGAGAAATGGGACAACTGAAAAACAGGAAAGTGTCATCGCTCGCAAAAACATCTTGTCAGTCTTCCACGAAGAGGGTATATAGCTCCGCACAACTAGTCGCCACAACTGCATGCAACGAGTTGAGCTGGTTTTCTCTCAGATGCAGTTGCGGCACGAATCGTAACGCGGCTTAGGCCTGCCGGGCAGGCAGCAGGTAGCCCGTGTCCAGCAATCCGCGTCCATGTCCAGACCCAGAACTGGGCGGGGCTTTCTCAGTGCTCGCGGGTTTGAGCCAAGTGCTCGCCAGTCGCGGCTCCGTCTCGTCAGCGCCTCGTTCTTCCCTCGGGGCACGATGCAATGCAACCCTGATTCGCTCTCGGGCAAACGATTTCATGCGCAAGACGTCAGGGCCCCGGATTTGTCGTCAACCCGCAATTCAATTTAACAAGATTCGATTGGGCCTGGATGAACGCCGGGTCGAGGTCAACGGCAGCCTGGAAGTCCTTGCGGGCCCGTCTGGATTTGCCCAGCCGGCACAGTGCTATGCCCCGGTTATTGAGGGCCATCACATCGGTGGGGAAGAGAGTCAGAGCAGCATCGAAGGCTTTGGCGGCTTGACGGTAGAGCCTCTGGCTGAGGAGGTCGTTCCCTAGGTTATAGCTGGCATTCGGGAGCTGCGGGGCATCCCGGAGAGCGGCCTCGTAGAGGACCCGCGAATTGTTGAAATCACCATGCTTGGAATAGAAGGTCCCAAGGTTGGCATAGACGTTGCCGAGAAACTCTCGTTCGCCAAGAGATCTCAGGAAGACACCAGAAGCGATGGACGAGGCAGGGATCTTGTGCGTGCGAACGTACCAGTCGTCGGGCAATGCCTTGCCGGCCTGGAGCAACTCGACGTTGATTCTCGCGTGGCTGTCATCAAAGCGGACAAACACATGATTCGGCGCGCTGACTGCCGCAACGGGCAAGTCAAGGAAAGAAGCCAGCGCCAGGTACACTCCGGCCAGGCCAACACACGATCCGCTGCGTCGCGAAAGAACATCTGCAGGAAGGAGGCCTTCCGGAAACTCGGCGTTATCCTCCGACTGAAATCTGAGGCCCCTGAAAAAGAACTGATTAAGAATCTCCACTTTTCCCTGACCACTTCCGGCTGCCCGTACTCGATCCAGGACGAGGTTCGCCAGCCCGTGCAGCTCCTCGGCGGCAGTTGGGCCTGCAAGGTCGAGAATGCTGGCGCAATTGGGAATGCATGTTCCTTGGGGGGGCTCGGCTGAACCGAGATCAGACCCGATGAAGACCGACAGACCGGCAATGAGAATTACCGAACGACCTACCACAATGCGGGGAACCATGAAAACCCTCAAGCTATTGCCATCGATCCTCTTCGTATGCAATCTGGCCCCCTCGGTTCTTCTGGCTCAGGCGGAAAGCGCGGCGGCCGCGGCGCCCGGCGCTACGGGGGTGAACAGCGCATGGGATCAGGAAAGCATCGACATTCTCACCGGGACCGTCAATCTCTATATTCCTCTCTACACCGCCCACTCAGGTGACATGGCTGAATGGTCGGTGGGGCTTTCCTATAATAGCAACCTATGGGACGCAACGGACTCAAACTATCCGTATACGCCTAGTGCACGGCATTTCACCGGCTTCGGTCCGGTGGGACTTGGATGGAGAATCGGATTTGGAAGAGTTTACTCCCTGGCCTATACGAGTGGGGGTACAACCGAGACCCGCTACTTCTATGAAGGCCAACGAGGGGACACACACCGACTGTTTCAGGAGGCCGCCGACCAAAATGGCCAGTGCCAGCCCACACCCTACTGGTACGCGTTCGACGGATCTGGGGTTCGTGCCCAATCCAACTCTTCAGGTTGGACCGTTTGGCTTCCAGACGGAACAACTCTGTCGATGGGCCGTCACCGGCAAATGGACCCAAACGTTCGTCCCTGGGGGGGATTTCCTGAAGCCGCGTACGATGGATGGGATACAACCACCATCACGGGTCCGCAACCAAAAAACAACGGAACCTCGCGATACAGTATTGCCATCACCTACCAATCTCAAGCCTCAGGAAAGTCGATGTGTCCAGACACGGTTACGGATATGGACAATCCCTCGCGAGTGGTGCGGTTCACATGCGCTGTGGATCAATATTACAACGACGGTCCCCAGTACTATTCCATAGGTACCTACCACGACGGGGTAGTCACGTCGATCGAGGTACCCGCTCCAACTACTCCATCGAGTACGCAAGTATATCAATTCACCTATTCAAAGCCGACCATCACCGATCCTTTCAATGGATCTTCGACCTACGGATACATTCTGACGTTAACTAGCCTGACAGCTGTGGGAGTGAATCCAGTTCAGACGTATTGGTTCTTCTATGATACGGCGGGCCTTCCCAACGTGAATGCTGGGCTCCTCAAATCGGTTAGCTTCCCGTTTGGGGGAGGCCGAAGCTATCAATACGGGATTGGGAATGTGTGGCGACACGATTATCCAAACATTTTCGAAGGTGCGCGGTCTGGGCAATTCGGCTTTTTCCCTGTTCTAGGCGTTACCGGGCGCGGAATTGGTGTTGCTGGAAAGACCTATTACTGGCTTTACGATCGCAGCAACGCTGTGAATTGTAGCCAATTGCATCCGGAGAATTGTTATGTACTACCCAAGACAGTCTCGGTGAGAGGGCCCTACGAGCTGGAGGATTCCACGGTCGCAAAGAGCCTCACGGTTTACACCTATAACGGCACGCCTCAGTCGGCTGGGACTCCGGGGCCACACGATGGTACGCTGGCGAAGATTGAAGCGTATGCCGGTACGGAGGTGACTGCGCCTCGCTTGCGCACCACATCGTACGAATACGACCACACCACGCCTTGCATGGTCGGTGGGGCGTTCAGAAAGGGTCACTATGCAGATAATGTGCGGCTCATAAGAGACACCACATCGTTCGACGACGATGGTAAGAACCCGCACGACCTGAAGGTGACTGACTACACAAATTGGACGATGCTGACGACGAACTTTGGACGCTTCCAGGACACCATCGAGTCAATCCCCAACCCGAACGTCGCGGGGGCGACTATTCCCTACAGAAAGACAAAGATGAGCTACAGCGTCGTCACGGGGCCTGACAAGTGGATTCTGACTCCGGTCTTGTGGCGGCGGGTATTTGATGGGAATGACAGCGTTAAGGAGGAGACGGACTTTGCTTTTGATTCCTACGGCAGGATGACCTCGGCGCGGAGGTTGTTCGCCCCAGGAGCGTCTCCGCTTGCCACGAGTCAAGATGACCTGCTAACCACGTTTGGCTATGCTTCATCGTCGGGCAATCGGAGTGCGGTCTTGAGCCAGATTCCGCGACAGGGGGTCAATCTTGGGACGAACACCTTGCTGTGGGATGCTGGATATCCGACGAAGCAGCAAGCAAATGGTCTGTCTTGGTACTCCTTGGATGTGGATCGGGAGCCGAACTGGGGTCTTGCAACAGCGGTTCGTGGGCCATCCGGAACTGGGGTCAGCGTGGAATACGATAGCATCGGGAGGCCCACCACGGTTGGACCTCTCGCGGGATCTGGGGAACCTCCCGTTGGCATCACGTATGGTACGTTTCAAAAGCCGGGATTTTACGATTCGCTGATGGTTACAAAAGTGATCGGCGGCGATCCACTGTTAGTCACGTCAATCCAGAGCAAGACGATTCTTGATGGATTGGGGAGGGTCACGGAAGAGCAGGTTCTCAAGACAGACGATCAGGGTGCCGCTCAGTGGGTGTCGAAGAAGTACACCTATGATGCCGTCGGGAACGTCATGACCGAGTCAGAGTGGGCACCTGTGGGAACAACGGGTCCGATCACGACCACCATCCGGGCTGGCACGTACGGCGGCTCGGCTACCGTCTACGTGGATCCATTTCTTAGGGTGCGGAAAACGATTGCCGCAGATGGGGCAACCACGCTAACCAGCTATCAGGGCCTCGTGACGACAAGAACTGTCCAGGGCATTCAAAGTGGCTCCGTAGCCTCCCCCACAACAATAGACTCCGTGACGGTGTCAACAGCTGATGTCCTAGGTCGATTGATTGGCATGACCACGAAGGCAGCCGGTGCCACCAGCTTCGATTTGGAAAGGCAATACTCCTATGACGAAATGAACCATCCCACTCTCGCCAAGACTTGGGACCGTCGGGTTCCAGCTGCTCCTGTGTTCCAGCTACGATCGACTACTTATGACCACCTGGGCAGGATCGCTACCTTGGAAGAGCCGGAACGAGGCAAGATGTGGTTTGGCACCGTGACTCAAGGCGGGACGGGCGTCGACACCAGTACCGGTTATGACGCAATGGGAAACGTGGTGCGATTTGCAGACGCGAACGGGTTTGGCTCGGCGCCTCCATTTCACTATCTGAAATCGTATGATCCGGCCGGACGGCTGACCATGGTCGAGAAGGAAGAAGACCAGAGCAGCTTGAGGACCCGGGTCCTTGATTACGGATACGACGAGGCAACCCACGGAAATAGCAATTCACAGCTCGGCCAAATCACTTCCGCCCGCAGTTATGAAGACGACGGGACCCTAAGCCCGCCGGTGGCGGCTGTCGACTATTACTACCAGGAGAGCCAGTATGGCAGATTCAACAAGATGACGACGACCCTGGGCAAGTGGGCAGGAGGCGCCCACAGCATTTTCTACAATTACGATGCACTAGGACAGGTGTCATCGATCGTATATCCGACGACCGCGACGACTGACCCAACTGGGATGCCAGGCTGCACGAATGCTACTTGTCTATCGATGGATCGGGTACATGGGCAAATCACGCACATTGGATCGAGTCGGGGTTATTCTGCCGTTGACAGCGCTCTGTACGCTGAGTCGGGGCGGCTTAAGCAATGGGTGGCAGGCACAGGAATAAAGACGATCATTCAACCCAACTCAATGAATAGCCGGCGCGTCAACGAGGTGAAGGTATTAAATGGCAGCAATGGGCAGCTATGGACATCCGGAGTCTATCAGTACGACGGTGGTGGGAACATCAAGACTGTCGGGTCCGATGTCTTCACCTATGATTCGATTGGTCGCCTCAAGGAGGCGCGGCTGATGGCGCCCTCCGGGGGAACCATGTATGAACAAACATTTGCGTACGATCCATTCGGCAACATCTATAGTCGCAGCCAAACCTTGACACCAGGCCCCGGGACGACGATTACCGGATACATTGTCAACTCGGCAACAAATCGGATAGACGGGGTTCTTGGGTCCCCGGCCGTCTGGGCCTATGACAGCGATGGTGCCTTGAGGCAGGACGATCAGTTCCAGTACAACTACGATAATGCCAGGCGTTTGAAGCAGGTGCAGGTCGGCGGGTTGGACAAGGGCAATTACTCATACGATGCCTTTGGCCTTAGAGTGTACCGGAAGGAAGATCATGGCAAGGAGGTGTTCTATTTTCGGGATGCCGATGGGAATGTCCTCTCCCAGTACTCGCGCCCTGCGAATGTCACTGAAATAGTGCCGCAATGGGACCGAGACTATGTCTATTTCGGCGGAAGCCGAGTCAATATGGTCGAGACCCCCCTGCCACTCGCGGTCGCGTGGAAGACTAGTCAGGCGACATCTACACAAATATCGCTAGAGTGGTACCCTGTGCAGTACGCATATGGTTATCTTGTCCTGAAGAAGGGTCCGTCCGATACCGAGTTTCACCCCATACTGCCTGGCACGACGCCCGTAACGACCACCGGAACGACGTATCTGGATACACAAGTCAGCAACGAGCAGACATACACTTACAAGGTCGTGGCCATCGACAATGTGGGGAATCAGGGCAATGCGTCGCCCGAGAGAATCATCATCACTGGCAACACGCCGACGCCTCCACCTGCGCCCAGTAGCTTGGCGGCAACCGCCGGGAATGCCTACGTAAGCCTGACTTGGGCTCAGTCGACAAGCCCACCCGATCTTGCTGGATACTATGTGTACCGCAGTCTAACGAGCCTGGGAACAGAGGTTTACGGTACAGCCCTGAATAGCGCGCCCATAACAACTCAGGCTTATACAGACCTGAACGTTACGAATGGGACTACGTACTATTACAAGGTGCGCGCCGTGGACACGGCGGGCTGGAAGTCGACACAATCGAATCAGGTCAGCGCGAAACCCAAGTCGTTTGGCATGGGCATGAACATCACCCCGGGCTCATGGCAGGGGACGGATGAGCCTGCGTCTGACAGGTTGGCTGAAGGAAGCGAGGCGATCAGCCCGTACGCGACCGCGGGACAGATGGTTGGCGCGAACGTGCTGTTTCTCCACTCAGATCATCTTGGCAGTCTTCGCCTAGTAACCAACGCGCTCGGCGTCGTTGTGACGGAACACAAGTACCTGCCATATGGTGAAGAGATCCAGCCTATGAAGACGCTGGACCCGTATCGCTTTGCAGGTTATGAACGAGACTCCGAGACTGGCAATGATTACAGCCGGGCCCGCTATCATTCAGCCTCGAAGGGGAGGTGGCTCGGTCCGGACTCCCTTGGAGGAGGCTATCTCTACGCCTTGAATAACCCGGTAAACTTCTACGATCCAACGGGTATGTATTCTGCGGGACCGCCGGCTTGTCAACAAGGACCCACCCAACCTGGTCATTCGCTGCCCTGTACTGATGGCATCACAGTCACAGCTAAGTCACCGGACATGGAGGTAACCTTCATAGGCTTCAGAAACATTTCGTACTCAAGCGTAGGTGTGGGAGGTGGGGGCGGGGGCGGGGGAGTCATCAGTAACTTTTTCTCTAATCTTTTCTCCACACAGTTTTGGATGGACGAATTCAAGACGGGCGGGTGCTATAGAGCTTTCTTTGATGCATGGTATGATGCGCTCATTCCGATCGCCCCGAGCGCCGCGTCATTTGGCGACGTAGTGGGTTCGGCCTATGGCGCTGCTCGCTTCAGCAGCGCCATGTCCTACGCAGCGTCACGACCGAATTCTCTTGGCGGTCAAGGGCTTCTCTATCCCCTAAGGTCGAGCACAGTCAGGACGATAGCGACCGACGCGGAGGCTGCGACTGGGCTTGGGCTTCTTATTGGCGTGGTGTTGGCAGAGTATCAGGCACTCGTTGTCCAGGGATATCAAATGTGGAACGGGCAATGTCAATGAGTGCCATTGTGTGAGGAAGGAATCCGTGACAGTTCACCGCGGGCGTCAACGGCTGAAGGATGTCTTTCTCTATGTCGTGATCGGCGTGATCGCCGTTATGGGGGCAGAACTGTACGCAGTTCATCAAGCGAGATCGGGTGGATCGCCGACTCTGCCTCTAAAATGGATGGGATTTGCGGCCCTCACGGTCCTCGTTTTCGGCTACTTGATCCGAAGAAATCGTCCGAATTGGCGGAAGCGAAGTTTTTGGGGAATTCTGTCCCTGTGTGTGTGTGTACATGCCGGGCTGGGATGGGTGGTACTGAAATTGCTCGTGTCGTGGCCATTGATCATGCTGGGGCCGATCGCGGGAGTGGAATACTTCGTGCTAGCCGCGGTGTTGACTCGTGTTTCTTCGGTTGGCAAGAAGGGGTGGGCGGAACGGACATCGAATTGACGTCTCGGCTGGAAAGTGGTTTTCCCTGAATGCGGCCGCGTGGGGGTGCGAGGACATGTGTAGATGGGAGCCGTGCTCAAATAGTGTTAGTACACGTCGACATTGCTGAGTAGCGGAAATACTCTCCTGACCTTGGGCCGCCAACATGCCTCCGCGGGCAGGCAGAACCTATCCAACCATGTCGATCGGCGTGTCTGTAATAGTGTGTGCCGGGCCCCCGGCACCATCATTAGGGAACTCCGCAACCGCCGTTCGGGTCGGGACCGGGGATGGGACCGGTTCAGTGGGAAGGCTGCGTGGCCGGGGGCCTGGCGGGGCGGATGAAGGCCAAGGACGGGGTGCGCGACAGGGCGCGGAAGGCCTGCTCGATCGCGGCCAGTTCGGCGCGGCGCTCGGCCTCGCAATCCAGCGACAGCAGGGCGGGGGAGTCGGTGCGGAAGGCGCGCCGCAGACGCATGTAGGCGGCCAGGATCTCGCAAGGATAGGGAATTGTATCGCGCCGCGTGTCGCGTCAGCCGTGCGCCCAGGCTCCGGGGGACTGCCCGCATCGCCCTGCAGGCCCTCTGTGGCCGGTGGCGGGCGCTCGACTCGTCGCCGCCCTGGGCACCCGTCCGGGCCGGCGCGGCGGCAACGGCCTGATGCCATTCGGGATTCTCGGTGCACAGCGCCATCCGGGTCGAGCCGTGGGACGCGGCGGGGGTGGAGCGGCTGTGCCGCTACCTGGTGCATCCGCCAATCGCCTTGGGGCGGCTGCGGTAGGACGGGACCCGGACCACCTACAGCGGCCGGCGTGTGCATCCGGTGACCGGCGAGCTTAGCGTCACGCTCGACCCGCTGGAGATGCTGGCGCGGCTGTGCCAACACATCCCGCCGGCCGGGTTCCATCTCACACGGTTGTATGGCGCCTACGCCAACCGAACACGCGGCGCACGGGCGCGGCGCAGCCCCGGGGCTGCCCTGGCCGCGCCCGACAGCGAGACGATCGCTCTGACACCCTCGCAACGTCAGCGCCGCCGCCAGTGGGCACGGCTCATCGCCAAGGTGTTCGAGGTCGACCCGCTGCGCTGCCCCTGCGGCGGCACCATGCGGGTGGTGGCAGTCATTCTCGACCCGAAGGTGATCCGGAAAATTCTCCAGCACCGCCCCCGGCCCGAGGCCCGCGCGCACGCGCCGCCCGGTGGGTGAGCCGCGCTGCCGCGGACGACGCTGTGGCCGCGACGCCACGCATCATCCTGACGGGACCGACCTGCCCGACCTGACCCACGCGCCCTCGCCTGCCGGAGGTGTGCTCGCGATCGGGATCGTCGCGCCGGGACAACCCCGAGGAGTGGCCCCCCACAGCACCACGCCCCTCACCGCGGCGCATTGCACGGGTCGGGAAGGGGGGTTTCGCACCTGGCGCGCACCGGCCGCACCTCCTCAGGGGCGCCGTGACAGCGCCCGTGTCCCAGAGGTGCGATAGAATGTCTTACACTTAGAACCGTACGACGCGGGACGGATAGTCAATCTGCAGGACGAGATCGCGAAAGAAGGCGGTGCTCAGCACCCCGTCGTGCGGGCCGATAATCGCGTTCCGGTGCAGCGTGAACGGCGCCTCGCCCAGCGGCTTGCCGGTGACGGACACGCCCGCGGGCCGGAGAGGCTCCGTCGTCTCCGCACTGGACAGGATGCTCAACCCACAGCCGATGAGAGCGAGGAGGGCGACTGCGATCGTTCGTGCCGGACGCGACATCGAAATTCTCCCAACGCTCCGCAAGCCACGACTCGGGCTCGTGACGGCGGGACCGAACCGCACGGCAGGTATCGGGCAGTCTACCACGCCGTCGAGGGGATCCTCCCTGCGCGGGGCGGACAGGGCGATCCCCAGGAAGCACCGCGAGCTGATCGCGCTCGCGGTGGCGTGCACGACCCAGTGTCCCTACTGCATCTAGGTCCATACCGCGCGGCATCACGCGGTGGTCGCCTGACTGTCAATTCAGACCTTGCAGCGGCCTGATTCAGGAACGTCCTGAATTGTCCGCCTCGGGACGCGGGGGTATAAGCGTTCATACCATGATGAGTACGAGCCTTACCGAATTACATAACGGCGGTGGTTTCCCGCCGGGTCATGGTGAAAGGAGGTCCGACAATGCTCGCAGTATTAGCGATGGTCCTGGTCGTGCTCTGGCTGCTCGGAATGGTCACGGCGTACACACTGGGGGGGTTCGTTCACCTGTTCCTGATTCTCGCGCTCGTGTCGTTCGTGTTTCACTTCCTTCGGGGTCGACGACACGCCGTGTAATGGGGCTGCGCTGAAAGCGAACGCCCGGGCCCGAATGGAATTGCCAGGAAGCACGAGTAGAGTGCTAGCCGTACGCAGGACTCGTTCATCGTACGACGTTCAGTTCTTTAACCAGTTGACAGGAGGTGGAGCACAATGAGTGAGCACAGAGGTAATGGGGGCCACGGGTTTCTCATGTTCGCGCTCGGGACCACGGCCGGGGCCGTCGTGGCGCTGTTGACCGCGCCGCGCAGCGGCAAAGAGACGCGCCGGCGCCTGCAGGATGCGATGCAGCAGGTCAGGGAGAAGGCCGGGGACGTCTCGGCTTCGGTGGCCGACTCCTACACCCGCGGCGCGGAGGCGATCAAGGAGGGCTTCTCCAAGGCGTTTGACAAGGACACGAATCACCAGGGCGCCGCGCAGGAGGCCAGTCGGCAGGCAACGGGATCCGCGTCGAAATCCGAGTCGCACTACAACCCCACGTCCCCGGCGCGCGCTGGGGCCTATGGGGGCAACACCCCCAAGTGATCTACGACGCCGGCAGCCCGGAGTACCCGGGACGGCCGCCTAGTACCCTCGTCCGGCTGCCGCCGGGCGGATACCCGGTCCGGCGGCAGATGGGCGGGTGATTTCGGATCACGAGAAAGAATGCATGTCACAGCCATTGCGATCCGGCGGCGCTCTGGCAGATCGGGCCGGTCGCCGCAACCACGCTTCACGGATTCGTGCACGTTCGTCAAGGATGACCGCACGACCGATGCGCCCGTTCTCCTGGCGGCTTTTCCCAGGACATCCGCATGAAAGGAGCAATGATAATGGAAACCGAACAGGTCAGGGAGCTTCTCATCCAGGCATTGGAGACGGAGATCGGCGGCGTCGAGGTTTATGAGACCGCGCTCCGGTGCGCGACGAACCCGGACCTCAAGGAGGAGTGGCGGAATTATCTCGATCAGACACGCAACCACGAGCAAGTCCTCCTGGAGGTGTTCAAGAAGCTCAACATCGATCCGGCGATTCAGACACCCGGACGTGAAGTCGTCCACCACATCGGCGAGTCGCTCGTGAAGGCCATGGAGCTGGCGCTGAAGGGCGGAAGTCGCGAAGCGGCCCAGCTGGTCGCCGGGGAGTGCGTCATCGCGGCCGAGACCAAGGACCACCTCAACTGGGAGCTCATCGGCATGGTGGCCAAAGCGTCCAAGGGGACCATGGCGAAGGCACTCAAAGAGGCTCACGACGAGGTCGAGGACGAAGAGGACGAGCACCTTTACCACACGACCGGGTGGACCCGCGAGCTGTGGGTCAAGTCATTGGGACTCCCGGCCGTCCTGCCTCCCCCGGAGGAGGTGAAGGAAGTCGAGACGGCCATCGGCGCTGCGCGTGCCAAGCAGGCGCGCAGAGAGATGCTCTGAACCATTACCCCCTCCCGGTCGGGCAAACGCCCGACACGAGATTCAGGCATCGTCTGATTGTCTGGCTCGCAGGGGCATCGTAGAGTTTCTTGCGATGCTGATCAGCAGCGATGTTCACAATTCTCTTAATGGAGGTGAGCCGAGCATGAATGAACAGCGACCCAAGCCGAATCAGAAGCAGAACCCACGCACCGTGGGCGATCCCGATACCGACACTGATATCGGAAACGATCAGAGAGACCCGGACCGTGGCGACGCCCCCAGGAACGACCGGGAGCGGAGCGGATCGACAGGCAAGCAGTACCGCACGTAATACGGACAGGATCCTCTTGGGGGAGGCCGCCAGGGACCCGGGCGACCTCCCCTTTTTCGTTCACAGCGCAGTTGCTGGGGTTGTCAGGATCATCCCGGGGCGCCAATGAGGGAATTCCTGCGTTCGATTCAGGAGACTCCGGGTTGTCACTCCGATCGGAACGCCGTAGTGTCAGCCCATGAAGATTGAACCCCCTGACTCCTTCCCCCTCATCCTGCCTCTACGGACAAGTTCCCGCCCAAGAGGGCATCCCGCGCCACCTGTGGCGCGGGATCCCCGTTTGGTCGGTGCCTCAATTTCTCGACCGGCCTGCGGTTCACAGGGCTGAACCCTACGCTCCTTCAAATCCTTCCTCCCCGAGAATCAGGACGCTCCCGATGTCCGGGGTCGCCCCGGGGGGCTATAACGGTAGGCCAGTCATGATGTTGTTGGTGAGAGTGTCTACTCTTTCAAAAGGAGACGACGTGATGACCTGGAGTTGACCCGCTTTTGTGGACACTTGATCCTTTGGGAGGAAGGAGTCCACGATGGCGAAAGCACACCGAGCGTATCCACCTGAGTACCGTCGGCGGCTTGTCGAGTTGGTCCGCGCCGGCAGGACTCCGGAGTCGCTGTCTCGGCAGTACGAGGTGTCGGCCCCGTCGATCCGGAACTGGGTCCGGCAGGCTGACTTGGACGAGGGCCGCCGGGCCGACGGGTTGACCACGGCCGAGCGGGAGGAGTTGAATCGGCTGCACCGGGAGAACCGAACGCTGCGTGAAGAGCGGGAGATTCTAAAAAAAGCCGCGGCCTGGTTCGCGCGGGAGGCCGACACGAGCGGGCGGAAGCCTTCGGGTTCGTGAAGGTGAACCAGGCGGTGTTTCACGCGGCGACGATGTGCCGTAACAGCGTTCTCTCCCGACGGAGCACGGTCATGCGGCCCTGCGCCGGGCGACTGGCGTAATCCGCGAATATCAGAGTGACTCGTCGTCGAAGCGCCCTGCCTTGTCCGCCGCCTGCGCCTCCCGGCGTTCCGGCAGAGGAGGTTCATCACCGTGAAGCTCTCAGCCCGTCGTCTTGACGGGAGGTCGTTCCATATCAGTTCGACTCGGACCCCCGGCACCACCATTAAAGACGTTACCGGCAGCTCGTAGAACGTTCCGGGTCCGGGCGGGGACGCGGATGACGAAGTCACTCGCCTGGGCCTCAGCCCGCCCGGCCGCCGCACGCTTTCAATTTTCAGCTTCGAAAGGCCAAGCGGAGGTTCGCGGGATCGCCCGGCGATCCCGCGAGCCTCATTCCCTGGGGCCAGCCCGGAAAGGCTGCCCTTCTCACTCGAACCCGGCTCAGCAGATCTGATCGCACTCGGAACTGCAGTTCGCCTGGCACTGGGCCTGGGTCGCGTACGACCTCGATCCGCAATACCAGCGGCAGGCACCGAATCCCGGATCCTGCACCGGCGGTTCGCTCATCGCCTGCGTGGTCGGCGACGACACCGACGGGGTCATCGGCGCGGCCGACATCGGTGCGGTTCCACTCCCGCCCATCCCAACCATCAGCACGCAAAGCAGGGGCAGCACGGCGAGCATTCTCTTCGTCATGATGCTTTTCCTCCTTTGCTCCGACAATAGCGTAGGGCAAGCGCTCGGTCAAGGGCCCCATCGGGGACGGCTTCAAGGTTGCCCGTCCATGAGAGCTCCCCGCGCGATCGGCTCGCCGTCCACGAACACCGTCTCGATGGCGTCGTACGCCGCGATGGTCGCGAGGGGATCGGCGTCGAGGAGCAGGAGGTCGGCCCGCTTGCCGGGCTCGATCGACCCAATCTGCCCGGCCAGGCCGAAGGCCACGGCGTTGTCGAGTGTCGCGGCTCGCAGGATGAGCGGCAGCGGCGCGCCCGCCTCGAACCAGCGCTGACAGCCGGAGGCACCTTGACGGAACAGGCCTTGTCGGGCGTAAGATACACCTTGGTTCGACTATGCGTTGAGCTATTGTGCCCGTTTTGTCATGAAAACGACGCGGATAAAGGAGTCCGGCCGCACCTCCAGTCGGTCGGCTCTTCTTATGATGGCCCTGCTGGTCCACGGCCTCGGCTGCGCCGCGAGGAATCGCCCGCCCGACTTGGCCGTCGACCCGGGCGTCGCGGGCAGGGTTGAGGTCGAGACTCTGCCGGACCCCGCCGCGAAGACTCCGCCGCTCGCTGGAGGAAGGCAGCTCTTTCTGGCGCCCGTTCCGCTCGAGACGCCCCTTCCTGCATTTCCGGCGGTCGCTTTGGCGGATGGCATGCATCCGGTCGTCGTCGTGATCCGGATCGTCATCGGCGAGCAGGGGAATGTGCTCGGCGTCCTCGATAGTCCGGTAGCCCCGTATGAGGCCGGATCGACTGCTCTGGTATTCAGGGCCGCGGTCGAGGAAGCCCTGCGGGGCTGGAGCTATAAGCCCGCAATCATCCGATCCTTCGTGGGCGGCGAGGACATCAACCATGACGGCAGGCCCGATGTCGACGTGGTGACGCAGGATACGCCCGTCCGGTCCTACCTCGACCTCCGCTTCACATTCGACGTCGTGGACGGCCGCGGACAGGTCCGGATGCGACCGGGAGGCACGTCCCAGTGATCCGTCGACGCTGACCCCGCAAAGACCGCCGGAAAGCCGAAACAGTCCGACCTCTCGGACTTGAGTATCTGTAATAGTGCGTCTCGGGCCCCCGGCACCAACGGTTCCAGCCACTCAGGAAAACTTAGGCAGCTGGCCTCCAGACCGTAGCGGGGCAGAGGTGCCGCATCCCGGGCTCGGGGTATCCTAGTCACCTGTCGAAATCGCGACGGGTCGGCCGTCATTCATTTGAGTGGGGATGAAATGTGTGCCACCGGAAGGCCCGCTTAGGAGGTCGAAGATGAAATACGTGATGCTGGTCTACGAGACGCCCGCCAACGTGGAGGCCCGCAACCACACCGCGGGCGAGCCGTACGTAGCGGCGTGGAAGAGCTACCACAAGGCGCTGATCGAGGCAGGAGTCTACGTGGACGGCGCGCCGCTCCGCGAAGCCGGCATCGCCACGACGGTTCGCCTGAGAAACGGCAAGCGGCAGGTCCAGGACGGTCCCATCGCCGAGGCGAAGGAACAACTGGGAGGGTTCATGATCCTGGAATTGCCCTCCCTCGACGCGGCGTTGGACTGGGCGGCGCGCTGTCCCGCCGCCGCGACTGGCGCTCTCGAGGTCCGGCCGATAGACGTCGCCTACCTCGAATACGTCGTGAAGCCCTGATTTCGATGCAGGAGGCGCGGCGGACCATCGAGGAAGTGGCTCGCTCCTCGTACGGCCGCCTGCTCGCCTATCTCTCCTCCCGCACGCGGGACGTGGCCGGTGCGGAGGACGCCCTCGGGGATGCCCTCCTATCGGCGCTGAACACGTGGCCGCGGGACGGCGTACCGAAAAGCCCCGAGGCCTGGCTGCTCACTTCTGCCCGCAACCGGCTGGTCGACCACGCCCGGCATGCGCGCGTCCGGGAGGAACATGCCGAGGCGCTCGAACTCCTCCTCAAAGGTTCGGGCGGGACCGGCTCGGCCGACGAGTGGCCCGACGAGCGGCTGAAGCTCTTCTTCGTCTGCGCGCATCCCGCGATCGACCATGCCCTGCATACACCGCTCATGCTGCAGACCGTGCTCGGACTGGACGCGGCGCGGATCGCTCAGGCCTTTCTCGTACAGCCGCCCGCCATGGGGCAGCGATTATCGCGTGCCAAGAAAAAGATCCGCGAGGCGGGGATTCCCTTCGAGATTCCCCTGGAGCGCGACTGGCCGGCGCGACTTACCGCGGTGCTCGAAGCCGTCTATGCCGCCTACGGTCTTGGGTGGGACGAAGCCGTCGGCGCCGATCCTCGCGGACGGGATCTGGTGAACGAGGCGGTCTGGCTCGCCCGCGTGCTGCGGCAGCGGATGCCCAAGGAGCCGGAGGCCCGGGGGCTCTTCGCCCTCATGCTCTTCTGCGACGCCAGGCAAAACGCCCGACGCACGCCGGGCGGTGCTTACGTTCCTCTCTCCGAGCAGGATCCCGCAAGCTGGTCGATCGCGACGATCGGGGAGGCGGAATCGGAGCTGGCGTCCGCGGCGGGGATGGGCCGGATCGGTCGATTCCAGCTCGAGGCGGCCATCCAATCCGTCCACTGCGATCGGGCGCGGAGCGGCCGGACCGACTGGAGCGCGATCGTGACGTTCTACGAGCAGCTCGTCCGCCTGGCCCCGACCCTCGGGGTCCGCGTCGGGCAGGCCGCGGCCGTGGCGGAAACGCTGGGAGCCGAGGCCGGCCTGTCGATGCTCGACACGCTCGAGGGACACGCCGTCGTCGCCTATCAACCCTACTGGGCCGTGCGCGCACATCTCCTCCAGCGCCTGGGCCGCCTGGCCCCGGCCGCCCGGGCCTTCGACCGGGCCATCGGCCTGACCGAGGACGAAGCCGTCCGGAAGTTCCTGCTCGCCCGCCGCGACCAACCCTGACATCTCCCGGTTGCTCCGCCGTCCACTCTGTCGAAATCAGTCCCGCCCGCACGTCATGGGGGCAGAGGCCGGAACAGAACGAGAACTCCCGGCCCGAGGAGGAGCCCATGTGTCCAGCCTGTCTGACCACCGTGACGCTGATCGCCGCCGGGGCGGGCTCGGCGGGCGGCCTGATGACCCTGTTCGTGACGAAGGTGCGGACCAAGGCCGCTACCGCCGCCAGTCACCAGCACGCAAACGGATAGGAGGTCGAGCGCCAGTTCGCGGCTTTCGCGCCAACGGAGCGCGGCCGACATTGAGTGATGTCTCTGGTGCAGTCACATAAAGGAGAGAAGATCGATGACCATGCACAAGACCGGAACACGTGAAGAGTGGCTCGCGGCCCGCCTCGATCTGCTCGGGGCGGAGAAGGAGCTGACGCGGCGCAGTGACGAGCTGGCACGGCGACGGCAAGAGCTGCCGTGGGTCCGGATCGACAAGGAGTACCGATTCAAGACCGACGAGGGGAGCGCCACGCTCAGAGACCTCTTCAGAGGGCGCTCGCAGCTCCTCGTCTACCACTTCATGTTCGGGCCCGACTACAAGGCGGGGTGTCCGTCCTGCTCCACGATCGCGGACGGGTTCGACGGTTTCGCCGTCCACCTGGCCAACCACGACGTCATGCTGACGGCGGTGTCGCGGGCGCCGCTCGCGAATCTGCAGACGTACAAGCGGCGGATGGGGTGGACGTTTCCCTGGGCGTCCTCGTTCGGCAGCGACTTCAACTTCGACTTCAGCGTCGGGTTCACCCAGGAGCAGCAGAGCAAGGAGGGCATCGAGTACAACTACCGGCGCGAGGAGGCGTGGCAGTGGCGTCCGCAGGAGACCGGCGGCGAGGGGCCCGTCGCCGAGATCGCGGCGATGACCGGAACCGACCAGGCCACCTACACGCGCGAGCGGCCGGGCATGAGCGCGTTCGCGCTGGAGGACGGTGTTGTCTACCACGCCTATTCCACCTATGCGCGCGGAGTGGACGGCCTCTGGGGCATGTACCAGTGGCTCGACCGCGCACCCAAGGGGCGGAACGAGACGGGCATCTGGTGGCGCCGCCACGACGAGTACGGCAAGCCCTGAGCCAGATCGGTAGCCCGAGAACTTCGTGAACCACGGCGCCGTGCTCTCGGCCGGCGCCGTGGTTGGGGTGGCGCGGCTGTCGCTCCTCTGGTGGAGTCGGGCGTGAGGGGATCGGTCCGTGCGGCGCTTGCCGCGACCCGCCGATCGTCACGACCGACACCTTCGAGCTGTTCCTGCGCCGAGTCGCGGTCCACGGCCGGGGTGCTTGACTGCCTCGATATTATCCGGCTACCGGGGAGCGGAACATGCCACTGCGATTCCGGCGAACCAACTCGGCCTTCAGCCGTCATCGAGAGCCGACTCAGATGTCCATCCGGGTGTCCATAATCCTCGGTCTCTACGACGCTCCTCGGACTCCTCGGACACGGGAAAAGGCAACGAATCAGCCAAGTCCTGTGTTCGCTGCCTTTTTCCCGTGACCTTAAAATCCCTTGACCCTCCGGGTCATGTGGGTTCGACTCCCACCTCTGGCACCCTCCCCAAGCCAGGAACCGCTGCGCGACGACGGGAACGCCGAACACCATAGTCTGGACCCCGACGAGTTGCTCGGACTCGGCTTAGGCGTCCGTGGTGGCCTCTTCTCCAGTCGGGCCTCATGGAGAGGCCGGCGACTTCGCGCCCGTAGCTGGAGACGTGACTTGCCTTGCCGGCCCGATGTACCTGTACCACTTCTACGAAACCGCCCTGTGCGAACATCAGCGGAACGCGACGCCGTGAGGGCGCGCCGGGCCGGCGGGCGACACGGAGTTCATGTCGAGAAGGAACCGATCGTCGAGCACGAGGTCCCTGTCGAGGACCCGCGCCACGTGGACCTTGTGGTCGCCCTCCGCGTGCACCTTCCCGGCACCGTCCTCGTTCAGGAAATAGTCGGTGATCACCAGGCGGCCCTCGTCGCCCGTGAGGGCGATGTAGTGGGGTCCCGAGCCCGGCCCGAGATCGAGGACCTTCAGCACCTTCGGAACCTCCGGGTCGGTGGTATCGAACATCACGACCTTCCCGGCCAGATGCATCGAGATGAAGAGCCGTCGGCCGTCGGCGGTCATCCGCATCAGTTGCGGCCAGCCGCCCGGGGCGATGGAGGAGAAATCGAAGACGGGCTTCGCCGTTCCGGCGGCGGTCTCGACGAGGTAGAGCGTGTCGCCCGCCATGCCCGCGGTGTAGGCGCGCATCCGCCGGTCGCGCGGGATGAGCCGCACGTCGATGGTGCCGCCGGCCCCAGGGATCGGGATCGATCGGACGATCCGTCGCGCCCGGAAGTCCCACACCCGCACGCCACCCCGGAGGACGGGGTCCCCGGGAACCGCGTGCAAGGTCGTCGAGGGACAGATGAAATCGCTCGTGACCATGAGATTGGCTTCGGGGCGCACCGAGATGCCGTGCGGATTGAACCCGTCATCGGGCGGCTGGGCCGGGTGCTCGGCGATCAGTTTCAGGTGCCTGTCGAACTCGGCGACGCGTCCCGGGTGGCCGCCGTCGGCGCCCCCCATCATGGTCACGAGGAACCCTCCCCCGGGCAGCGGGTAGAACTCGTCGGTGATCGCTGAGAGAGGCGGATCGGCCGCCTCCAGGAACTTCGGCGAGGCCGGGTCCGAGAGGTCGAAGAAGAAGACCTCCTTCTGTCCCTTGAGGACACTGAGGAGGCCGCCGGCGGCAAGGACCCTGCCGTCGCTCGACAGGCCGACGTGGTGCGGCTCGTTGCCGGCGCTGTCCGGTCCTGGCAGCGGCACCGTCCGGAGCAGCGTGCCGTAGCCCGGCGAGCGCTCGTCGAAATCCACGACCGCCAGGAAGTCCGCGGTGGCGCGCGCCTGGTCTCCGGCCCAGATGTAGAGGTATCTGTTCCTGTCTTGCCCGCGGCCAGCTCCGGAGCCCGACCAGACGGCCACACCCGACAGGACGACGGTCACGAGAACGGAAACGGCGACGAAGAACGCTCGTGTCTGACGCATGACGCCTCCTTTGCCACGCTCCGTGGCCTGCCCACGGTGCGCCTACTGTGTACGCCCCGGGACGGGTTCGCGCCAATGGGCGGACGATGAGCGTTCGCTGAGGTTTCGATGAGCGGCGGCGCGGCAGTATAATCCGCGCCAACGGCCGATTTCAGGAGCAGATGATTTGAATCGCGATTCAGCGACGAGGCGGAGGCTGCGGTTCGGGCCGTTCGCCCTCGACCCCAGGACGGCGGAGCTCACCAGGGACGGGACGACCGTCCGCCTGCCTCCCCAGCCCGCGAGGATCCTGGCGCTCCTGGCCGGCCGACCCGGCGATCTGGTGACGCGCGAGGAGTTGCGGCAGCAGGTCTGGGGCCGCGACACGTTCGTGGAGTTCGACCAGGCGCTCAACTTCTGCGTGCGGAAAATCCGCGCCGCGCTCGGCGACGACGCCGAGGCTCCCCGCTACGTCGAGACGCTCCCCCGCCGCGGGTACCGGTTCATCGCGACGGTCGAGGAGGAGGCCGCGGCGCCGCGGCCAGCTTTCCCGCGAGACGCCGCCCGGCCCGCCGATCCGCGCGCGGCACGCGACCGCGTCATGCTCGTGGTCCTCCCGTTCGAGAACCTGAGCGGCGATCCCGCGCAGGACTACTTCAGCGACGGCCTGACCGAGGAGATGATCACCCGCCTGGGGCGCCTGGACCCGCGCAGGATGGGCGTGATCGCCCGGACCTCGGCGATGCGATACAGGGGCGTGACGCGGAGCGTCGCCGAAATTGCCTCCGAGCTGGGCGTCCAGTACCTCCTCGAGGGGAGCGTGCGCGCCACCCGGGAGAGCGTCCGGGTCAGCGCGCAGCTGATCCGCGCGTCCGATCAGACCCATCTGTGGGCGGACGTCTACGATCGGCCGCTGCGAGACGTGCTCGCGCTGCAGGCCGACATCGCCCGCGCGATCGCCGGGCCGATCCTGCGGAGACTGGCCCCTGAGGGGAAGGCCGCGCCGGGCGGGCCCGGAATGGTCCACCCCGAGGCCTACAAGGCCTGCCTGCGGGGACGGTTCTTCTGGAACAAGCGGACCGCGAAGGACACCGATCGAAGTATCAGGGAGTTCAAGGAGGCGGTGCGGCTGGATCCTGGCTGCGCGGAGGCGTACGTCGGGCTGGCGGACGCCTACGCGTTCCTCGGCGACGTCGGGATCGCGACCACGCCGCCGCGCGCGGCGTTCGAGCGGGCCGCGCTCACGGTCTCCCGGGCGCTCGAGCTGAACCCGGACCTGGGCGAGGCGCACGCCTCGCGCGCCCACATCGCCATGCATCTCTTCGACTGGGCCGGGGCCGCGAAGGCCTTCGAGCGGGCGCTCGACCTCGCGCCCAACTACCCTGTCGCGCATGAGTGGTACGCGTTCTACCTCGCCTTCACGGGTCGGATCGAGACCGCGCACGCGGCCATGGCGCGGGCCCTGGCGCTCGATCCGATCTCTCTGAGCATCAACAAGGACGTCGGGGAGTTGCTCTATTTCGACCGCCGCTACGAGGAGGCGCTCGCGCAGTACCGGCGGACCCTGGAGATGGACGGGCGCTTCCTGCGCGCGCGCATCGAGGCCGGCCGCACGCTGGAGCGGCTGGGCCGGTTCGACGAGGCGATCGCCGAGCTCCGGGAAGCGACCAATCTGGCGCGCGACAACCCGGAGGCCCTGGCGGCACTCGGCCACGCCCTGGCGGCGGCCGGCCGGTCGCGCGAGGCCCGCGCCGTTCTCGGCCAGCTGGACGCCATGGCCAGGTCACGCTACGTCTCGCCCTACGACTACGCCGTAGTCCACGCGGGGCTTCGACAGCGCGCGCGGGCCCTCGCGTGGCTCGAACGCGCCGCCGCCGAGCGCGCCGCCTGGCTTATCTACCTGAGCGTCGATCCCCGCCTCGACCCGCTGCGCTCCGATCCCCGCTTCCGGGCCCTCGCCCGGCGCGTGGGAGTACCTCTCATCCACACATGAGGTCCTTCGGGTTGCGTCACCGACTGCCCAAAGTACGCGTTCCTCTACGGCCTGCTCGCCCTCGCGAGTGGGCGAATGTGACAATTGTCAGACCACGCCCGGGATCCGCCGCGGGCGGCGCGCGCCCGGACGGGCTGCTGCCGCCAACCCACGACTTCCCCTATACCGCGACCAAGAAGGACACCTTCGTGGCGCATCCGGTCCATTCCGGGCCGGGTGTCCACCTCCCCGAAATTCGTCGTTCAAATAGGAAGATGAATTGGTGGAGATAAAGCCTCTCTCGGAGGGCGGCAGGTCGTCTATCTGGTGCGCCTCCATCCGGACCTTGGCCGGGGTCGTGACTGCTGAACCACAGTCTGGTATGGGCGCCCGCTGCGGGGCCGTGAGACTCAGGCAGCAACCCTCCAGGCCTCCCGCGGCAGGATGAACCCGTCCAATCGTTTGGATCGAAACGTCTTTAATAGTGTGTCTCGGGCCCCCGGCACCCTTTGAAAGGAGACGGGAGCGGCGCCGAAGGTGAGGTGTCAATCTGGGTCTCCAAGATCATGAGCATGCCGAAGGCGCAATGGCCGCGGAGTCCATGGCTGGCCGGGTTCTCGTGTCCAGCTTCCAGCCGCTGTGTCGATTCCGAATGGGCCGACGTGTGGCAAGGTACTTTGGTGTGGCGCCGCCTGTAACCCGATGCCACGCCCGGAGGCAAACAGCGGCAAGCACCACAGTGGCGCATCGCCGCACGTACGACCCGCAAGCATCGACGGCGCAAAGCCTGCACGGCCTCACACGCGACAAGCTGTCCGTCAGCATTCGAATACGCTGTGACTCCTGCCCAGAACGGCCACATCCGCAGTATTTCGGCGGTCTGACGGCGGAACTCGTTTTTGAAATCGACCCCTGGACATTTGGCGCTCTTTGCCTATGTTGCTCACATAGGGCAGGCGAGAGAACGGGCTGCTCCAGGATGATGTGTCTCTCGCGGTCCTCGGGGTGGGCGGAGAGTGTGGTCCGACTCCAGTGGTTGAGCTCCTCTGCGACATAAGCCTAACCCTGGATCGTTGGGTTCGTGGAAGCCGACGCCATGGGTTTGGCGCGGATCGCAAGGGGTCTGGCTCCAGGAGGCCCGAAGCCAGGACCTGCACGATGGCCTCGAGGCAGTAGAGGCCCTCGATTAGGCACGATCCGTCCAGTCCCTGGGAGACGGGCGTTGAACCATCAGGTCAACCGGGAGGACCGGTCGCTTCTCTGTCGCGCGCGCACGATCGTGTGCGCCCTCCCCCTGTCGCACGTCGTCGAGACGATGCGCCCGCTGCCGATCAAGGCCCTCGGCGGCATGCCGCCCTTCGTGCTCGGCCTGTCCGTCATCCGGGGCGCCACAATCCCCGTGGTGGACGTTGGAGCGCTCCTCGGCCTTCCAACCGGTGGACAGGCCACTCGTTTCATCAGCCTCAGGACGGGAGACCGCCGGGTGGCTCTGGCCGTCGAGGAGATCGTCGGATTCCGCGCGCTCTCATCGGTCTCGTTGGAGACTCTGCCGCCGCTCCTGCACCGGGCGAAGTCCAGGGTGATCGCGCTCGTAGGCGGGCTCGACGCGCACCTCCTGATCGTATTGCAAGACTCTCGAATCGTTCCCGACTGGGCCTGGAAATCGCTCGCCGGCGAGGGAGACACCTTGTGTCCGCTGGTGTGATGTCCCTCGACGTCGAGCGATTCCGTGCCATCGTGGCCGACCGTTTCGGCCTCTATTTCGACGACACGAAGCTCGGCCTCCTGGCCGAAGTTTTCAAGCGCCGCATCGACGCGAGCGGTATTCCATCGGAGGTGTACCTGGATAGGCTCACGGCGGCACAGAACTCCCGGGAGGAGATCGGTGCGCTGGCGGAGGAGCTCACGGTTACGGAGACATACTTCCTCCGTAACATGGATCAGTTCCGGGCCCTGATCGAAGTCGCACTCCCGGATCGTATGCGTGCACAGCGGGCGCGGCGCTCGCTGCAACTCCTCTCCGCAGGCTGCGCCTCGGGTGAGGAAGCCTATTCGCTGGCGGCCATGGTCCGCCAGCACCTGCCTGAGGCTGCGGGCTGGGACGTCACAATCCGTGGCGTGGACATCAACAAAGCCATGATCACGAAAGCTCGACGCGGTCACTATTCGGCCTGGTCGCTTCGAGAGATGCCATCGGACTTCCAGCAGCGCTGGTTTCGCGTGAAGGGGCGCGAGTTCGACCTGGACCAGAGCATACGCGCTATGGTCACGTTCGAACTGCGCAACCTCATCGAGGACGATCCCTCGTTCTGGCTGCCCCAGACCTTCGACATCATCTTCTGCAGAAATGTCCTGATGTATTTCGTTCCCGAGATGGCCAGAGCGATCGTAACCCGACTGTCGCGCGCTCTCGTGCCGGGCGGGTACCTGTTTCTCGGGCACGCCGAGAACCTACGGGGACTCTCGCAGGACTTCCATTTGCGACACACCCACGGCACGTTCTACTACCAGCGCAAGCAGGGCGACACCGAATGCTCGCCGCCTGACATCACCACTGTGGCATGGACTGGCCCCGCTTCTTCCCCCGGCGCGCTCCTCGCGCTCGAGGATCCTCTTGTGTCGGTCGTCGAGGCGGCGGACTCGTGGGTGGATACCATTCGTCGCGCCGCGGGGCGAATCCAGACGCTGAGCGAGAACCGCGCCGCCCCGGGAGCCCCGGCTCAACGGGGGAGCGATCGAACGCCCGCGGTCTCCCCTCGATGGGACCTCGATCGTTCGCTCGAACTGCTCCGCAAGGAGCGCTTCGCCGAGGCCCTGGCCCTGGTCGGCGCGCTTCCTCCGGAATCGGCCGGTGATCCGGACGTTCTCCTCCTGCGAGCCGTCCTCCTGACACAGAGCGGCGACCTCTCCGGGGCGGAAAGGGTCTGCGCCGAACTCCTGGCGTTCGATGAGATGAACGCGGGCGCACACTACCTGCTCGCCATCTGTCGCGAAGGCCTCGGCGATCGGCAAGGCGCAATCGAACACGACCAGGTCGCGGTCTATCTGGATCCGGGCTTCGCGATGCCCCGGCTGCATCTCGGGCTTCTCGCCCGCCGGGCGGGCGAGCCGGAGACCGCGCGGCGCGAGCTTGGCCAGGCTTTCCTGCTGTTCCAGCGCGAGGACTCGTCGCGGGTGCTTCTCTTCGGCGGAGGGTTCAGCCGCGAATCACTCGTATCGTTGTGCCGCTCCGAGCTTGGAGCCTGCGGAGGTACGCCTTGAACGTGCGACCTCTCGGCGACGGGAGCCGCGCAGGCGGGCATCCGCCAGGCCTCGACGACAGGGCAGCGGACATGCGGCGACACTTCGACGAATCGTTCGCGCTGGCCCCCAAGACCGACGCTCCGCAATCCGAGGATTTCCTGGTTGTACGGATCGCCGGCGCTCCATTCGCGCTCAGGAGAATCGAGGTGAGCGGTCTCCTGGCCGGCCGAAAGCCCGTGAAGTTGCCGAACGCGTGCCATGAGTTCCTGGGGATCGTCGGATTCCGCGGCCTCATCGTCCCCGTGTACAGCTTGCGCGTCTTGCTCGGGTATCCCCGGCACGACAACCTGCGCTGGGCAGTTCTTGCCGCGTCGGGAGATTGCCTGGGTCTCGCCTTCGACGAGTACGAAGGATACTTGCGCATTCCGAGCTCCCAGGTGGCCGCCTCGGATCAGTCCGGAATGCTGCCTCAGCATGTGCGCGACGTAGCACGTCACGGAGAGTCGGCTCGCCCGGTCCTCGACATCTCCTCTATTGTTGACGCAATCAGGAGACGGATCCGCCCGGGCGGTCCGTCGAAGGAGCGATGACCATGTCCCGAAGCCTGACGTTTGGAGTGAAGATCGGCCTCAGCTTTGCGGCGACCGTCGCGATTACGTTCGTGATCGGCATCGTGGCGGTCTATGCGCTAAACAGCGTCGTGGGCAGCAAGGATCGCGTGATCGAGATCAACGCCCAGATCTTGATCGGAGCGGAACAGCTGCAGGCCGCCGTGGTGGAGAAGCAAGCCGCCTTCCGCGGCTATCTTCTGACGCCCAAGGAGCAGTACCTCGAGGAGGTGCGCCTGGCGCGCAGCGCGTTCGCCGATGAAATGCTCCGGCTGAAACGGACCGTCGCCACGGAGGAGGGCAGGCGCCAGCTCGATGTGATCGACCGGGCGGAGGCGGACCATCAGGCGGCCGCAGAACGGCTCATCTCCCAGCGTGGAACCGGGGCGACGTTAGAGACGGTCGCCCGTTCCTTCGAGGAACAGGTGACCCCGAAGCGGGTGGCCCTGAACCATCAGGTGCAGCAGTTCGTCGAGAGCCAGCAGCAGTTTCTTCAGGAGGCGAAGAGCGCTTCAACCAGCACGGCCAGGCTCGCTACCAGCCTGGTGATCGCGATGGTCGTCGGAGCGATCCTGCTGGCGACAGCCGTTGCGTTCTTTCTGGCCAGATCACTTGCACGGCAGATCGGGACCGCGGTCGGACAGGTGCAGAGCTCCTCCGCGGAGCTGCAGGCAGCGGCCAATCAGCAGGCCACCGGGGCCAAGGAGCAGGCTTCCGCGATGAGCGAGATCTCCACGACCATCAGCGAGCTTCTGGCGACGTCACGCCAGATCGCCGAAAGCGCGCAGCATGTGGCGCACATCGCCGAAGAGGCCGCCGGCGGCGCGCACAAGGGCGAAGGTACCGTGGGCAGGACGCACGAGTCGATCACCGGCATCCGCCGACAGGTCGATCTCGTCGTGAACCACATGCTCGACCTCGGCAAGAAATCACAGCAGATCGGCTCGGTCGTGGAGATTGTCTCGGAGCTGGCAGAGCAGACGAACATCCTCGCCGTCAACGCCACGATCGAGGCCGCCGGGGCCGGCGAGGCCGGCAAGCGCTTCGCCACCGTGGCGGACGAGATCCGCAAGCTCGCCGACCGCGTCGCGGGGTCGGCGAAGGAGATCCGCGGGCTCATCGAGGACGTCCGCGGTGCCGTCAACACCACTATCATGGCAACAGAGACCGGCTCCAAGGTCGTGGAGGACGGCTCGAAGCAGTTCGCGGAAGTCACAACGGTGTTCCAGCAGATTGCTTCGTTGCTCGCGACGACAACACAGGCCGCGCGCGAGATCGAGCTCAGCACCAAGCAGCAGGCGACGGCGGTCGAGCAGGTCAACGTTGCGATCTCGAACGTGGCACAGGCGACCAAGGAGACGGAGGCCAGCTCGGGTCAAACGTTTCAGACCGCTTCGGAGCTGACCGGCCTGTCGCGCAACCTCCTTCGTCTGATTCAGTCGCAAGCGACCACCTAGGATGGCACACGATCCCTATAAGTACTTTCGCGTGGAGGCCCGCGAGCTTGTGGAGACGCTCGGGCAGGGTCTCCTCGAGATGGAGAAGGGGCCCCCGTCCGCCGGCCTCGTCCCCCGGCTTCTCCGCATGGCCCACACCCTCAAGGGGGCGGCGCGCGTGGTACGTCTACCCGATATCGCCGAAATGGCCCATGCCGTCGAGGACGCTCTCGCGCCCCTGCGCGAGAGCACGCAGCAGGCCCAGCCTCAGCAGGTCAACGCTGTCCTGAAGCTCATCGATTCCATCGGCGCACGCGTGGGCCAGCTCACTGCGGCAGCCGGAGTCGAATCGCCCGTGCGGTCGCGAACGGTGTCGGAAGAACCGCTCCAGACCGTCCGCACGGATATCGCGGAGATGGACTTTCTCCTCGACGGGATCTCAGCCGCCAGCGTGCAGCTCGGGTCGATGCGGCGCGGCATTCAGGCGATCGAGCAAGCGCGCCATCTCGCCGACCTGTTGGGAGAGCAGCTCGTCTCGCGCCGGGCGACGGACGCGAACCGGCCGGGTCATGCCTCCGTTTCGCCCAAAACCAGATCTCTCGCCGAGGATCTGCGGATGGTCGTCGCGAGGTTGGAACAGACCCTGGTGAGCGGCGTCGAGCATGTCGAGCGGGAAATGCGTCAGGTCCGTGACACTGCAGAGCGATTGCGTCTCCTTCCAGCCAGCGTGCTGTTCGCGTCGCTCGAACGGACCGCCAGGGACGCCGCCCAGGCCTTGGGGAAGCGGGTGAGCTTCGAACCCAGGGGAGGCGACGTCCGTCTCGACGCCCACGTCCTTGGAGGCATCCAGGGCGCGCTCATCCAGGCGGTCCGTAACGCCGTGGCTCACGGGATCGAGCCAGAGTCGGAGAGGACGAGCGCGGGCAAGCCACCCGCAGGGCGCGTGGTCCTCGAAGTCCTGCGCCGCGGACGGCGGGTGGTCTTTCAGTGCCAGGATGATGGGCGCGGCATCGACGTCCAGGCTGTTCGTAGGGTCGCCGAGAGCAGGGGACTGCTCGTGGACGGGGCGCCGCCGTCACCGGAGGCGATGATCCAGATCCTGCTCAAGGGAGGGCTCACCACCTCGGGCGAGGTGACCGAGGTCTCCGGCCGGGGAATTGGCCTCGACGTGGTGCGTGAGGCGGCTGCACGGCTGGGTGGCGACGTCGCCCTCCGCACGGAAGCAGGCCGGGGGACCACCCTCGAGCTTATCGTCCCGGTCTCCCTGTCCTCTCTGGAGGCGCTGCTCGTGGACTGCTCGGGCGTGGCCGCGGCGATCCCGCTGGACGCGGTTCGGAGGACGGTCCGGGTCCGAGCAGAGGACATCCTACAAACGGCCCAGGGAAATTCGTTCCTGCACGACGGCAAGACCATTCCATTCTTTCTGTTGTCACGGTCGCTCGCTCCAGACGTCCGGCCGACGCTTCAGGCCCGGTCCTGTTCGGTGGTCGTGGTGGACTGCGGCACGGCGCTGGCGGCGCTTGGCGTCGACCGGGTCTTTGGAGCCAGGACGGTCATCCTCCGGCCCCTTCCTGTACTCGCTCCCGCCGCACCGCTCGTCGCCGGGGTCTGGCTCGATGCCGAGGGGGCCCCGCAGATCCTGATCGATCCCGAAGGGCTGCGCTCGCCCTCGCTCCCTCAGGAGGGTGCCGTCGCGACGCCCGAGGCTGCGCCCCGTCTGCCTATTCTGGTCGTGGACGACTCGCTTACGACGCGCATGCTGGAGCAGAGCATCCTCGAATCCGCGGGGTACGAGGTGGAGATCGCCGTCTCGGGCGAGGAGGCCCTCGACAAGGCCAGGCGCCAGCGGTACCGCATTTTCATCGTCGATGTGGAAATGCCCGGCATGGACGGGTTCGCGTTCGTCGAGCGCACCCGCGCCGATCCGGTGCTTCGCGAGGTTCCCGCCATCCTCGTGACGTCCCGCAGCGCTCCGGATGACCTCAGGCGCGGCCGGGAGGTTGGCGCGGGCGCCTACATCACCAAGAATGAGTTCGACCAAGCCCACCTCCTCGAAACGATCCGGAGGCTTGCGGGGTAGCCGTGTCGAAGATCCGCGTGCTCGTCGTCGAGGATTCGCTGACCGTTCGCCGGCGACTCTGCGAGGTGCTCGCGGCCGATCCAGGGATCGAGATCGTGGGAGAGGCCGAAGATGGCCGGCGCGGTATCGAACTCTGCCGCGACCTCCGGCCCGACGTCGTGACGCTCGACATGATGCTGCCGGCGATGAGCGGCCTGGCTGCGACCGAATACATCATGGCCCACTGCCCCACACCCATCCTGATCGTGTCCTCGTCGACCAACCGCGGCGAGCTGTTCAAGACCTACGAAGCGCTCGCGGCGGGGGCGGTCGAGGTGCTCGAGAAGCCTTCGGGCGCCGAGCCGGATGGACAATGGGCGGAACGATTGATTTCCACGGTCAGGCTCGTCTCCAGGATCAGGGTCATCACGCATCCCCGCGCCCGCCTCGGGGCTTTGGGTTGCTCGGCCCCGGTGCGCATCGCCGCACCGGCGCCAAACGTCCCCCCGTCGGCAGCCTCGCCCCGCGCCGTGGCGTTGGGCGCCTCGACGGGCGGTCCGGCCGCCATTATCGAAATCCTGCGGGCCCTGCCCGCAGTCTACCCGCTGCCGGTTCTCCTTGTCCTTCACATCGGAGAGCCGTTCGGGTCGGCGTTCGCGGAATGGCTCGACGGGCAGACCTCTCACCCCGTCTCGTTTGCGCGCGATGGCGAGCCTCTCGGTGGCGCGCGGGGTCGGGTCGTCATGGCCCCGCCAGACCGGCACCTTGTCGTGCGCGGGGAGAGGCTCTTTCTCACCTCCGACCCCGAGCGCCATTCCTGCCGACCTTCCGTAGACGTGCTGTTCTCGTCGCTGGCGAAGGAATGGGGCCAGGCGAGTGCGGCATGCCTGCTGACCGGGATGGGAAGGGACGGCGCCGATGGCCTTCTCGCGATCCGGAGGGCCGGTGGTTACACCGTCGCCCAGGACGAGGCAACATCGGTCGTCTACGGCATGCCGAGAGAGGCGGTGCTTCTGGGCGCGGCGCAGCACGTTCTTCCGCTGGGTGACATCGGACCGGCTCTCGCATCGCTTGTACGTCCCGAATCGGGGCTCCGGAAATGAACGACCCGGTTCTCATCGTCGACGACAGCCTCACGGTCCGGATGGATCTCGCCGAAGCCTTCTCAGCCGCAGGCTTCCGACCCCTTCCCTGCGGAAGCGCCGGGGAGGCTCGCCAGATTCTGGCGCGTGAACGGGTGGCCATCGTCATTCTTGACGTCCTGCTGCCCGACGCTGACGGCATCGAGTTCTTCCAGGAAGTGCGGGCCTCTCCGTCTGCCGCCGGGGCGCCCGTCCTGCTTCTCTCGACCGAAGCCGAGGTGCGCGATCGGATCCGGGGCCTCTCGAGCGGCGCCGACGAGTACATCGGAAAGCCCTACGATGCCGGATATGTGGTCTCGAGAGCCAGAGAACTTGTGCGGCAGATACAGGCTCCCGGCGGTTCCGGGAAAGCGACGGTCCTGGTTATCGACGACAGCCCGACGGTCCGCGGGCAGCTGAAGGAAGCCCTCGAAGCGCTGGGTTACGAGGTCGCGGTCGCCGCCAGCGGCGAGGAAGGCCTGTTGATCGCCAGCGGCTCGAGGCCGAACGCCATCCTGATGGACGCCATACTGCCAGGCATCGACGGGGCCACCGTTGTGCGTCGCCTCCGCCTCGACGCCGCTCTCAGGCGCACCCCCTGCCTGCTCATGACCGCTTCAGAGGCGCAGGAGATGGAGCTGCAGGCGCTCGACGCCGGGGCCGACGGGTTCGTCCGCAAGGAGGAAAACCTCTCGGTCATGCTCGCACGGCTCGCCGCCGTGTTGCGCAACGCCGGGCAGGAATCCTGTGGGCCGGGGCCGGCGAGTCTCCTCGGCCCCAAGAAGATCCTGGCCGTTGACGACAGCCCGACTTACCTCCAGGAGCTGGCGTCGACGCTTCGGGGAGAGGGCTACGACACCGTCCTGGCGCCCTCAGGGGAAGCGGCGCTCCAGCACCTCGCCGTTCAGCCCGTGGACTGCATCCTGCTCGACCTTCGCATGCCGGGCCTGGGTGGACAGGAGACCTGCCGTCGGATCAAGGCGTCCACGGCGCTTCGGGACATTCCGCTCATCATGCTGACGGCCGTGGAGGATCGCCAGACGATGATCGAGGGCCTGGCGGCCGGTGCGGACGACTTCATCGCCAAATCGGGCGACTTCCAGGTCCTCAAAGCGAGGGTGCGGGCCCAGATCCGGCGGCGCCAGTTCGAGGACGAGAACCGGCGCATGCGCGACCAGCTGCTGCGCACGGAGATGGAGGCAGCCGAGGCGCGGGCGGCGCGGGCGCTCGCCGAGACCCGAGCGGTCCTCCTCGAGGAGGTCGAACGCAAGAACAAGGAGCTGGAAGCGTTTTCCTACTCCGTATCGCATGACCTCCGCGCTCCACTGCGCAGCATCGGAGGCTTCAGCCACATCCTCATGGAGGAGTGCCGCGATAACCTGAGCGACAGCGGCAGGGACGCGCTTAACCGAATCGTCGAGGCCAGTGCTCGTATGAGCCAGCTCATCGACGGACTTCTGAATCTGTCCCGCCTGACGCGCGCAAATGTCGGTCACCAGAGCGTCGATCTAAGCTCTATCGCCCGCGAGATCGTGGCCGAGCTCCGTCAGCACGAGAGCGACCGTCAGGTCGAGTGCGTGATTAGCGAAGGCGCGAAAGCCGAGGGCGACCCCGCCCTCCTCCGCCTGGTGCTGCAGAACCTGCTGGGGAACGCCTGGAAGTTCACAGGCAAGCGGGAGCGCGCCAGGATCGAGTTCGGGATCGCTGAGGAATCAAGCGAGAGAGCCTTCTTCGTTCGCGACAACGGGGCGGGGTTCGACATGTCATACGCGGGCAAACTCTTCGGTGCGTTCCAGCGCCTGCACCACCAGGAAGAGTTCCCCGGCATCGGGATCGGCCTGGCCACGGTTCGGCGCATCGTGGACCGGCACGGCGGCCGAGTGTGGGCCGTTGGCGCTCCCGACAGGGGCGCGACCATCTTCTTCACCGTAAGAAATGGAGGGTCCAATGGGCGAAAAGTGGATCATGGTGGTCGAGAACAGCGCTGACGACGAGGCTCTGGACCGCCTCCTGGATTCCGGGAGATAGAGCCCCATGGCCGTCCCGCTGCGCGTCCTTCTCTTCGAAGACTCACAAGCCGACGCCGAGCTCCTGCTCCGCGAGCTGCGTCGCGGCGGTTACGAGCCCTTCCACCGTCGCGTGTATACCCCTGAGGCCGCGCGGGAGGCTCTCCAGAGCGAGAGCTGGTCGCTGATCGTCTCCGATTACTCGATGCCCCGCTTCTCGGCGCTGGATGCTCTCGAGATCCTCCAACGCTCCCGCCTCGACATACCGTTCATCGTCGTTTCCGGGACGATTGGCGAGGACGTGGCGGTCACCACCATGAAGCGAGGAGCCCACGATTATTTCATCAAGGGCAACCTCACCAGGCTTACGGCGGCGGTCGAGCGGGAACTGCGCGAGGCGGAGGAGCGCCGCAAGCGCAAAGGCGCCGAGGAGGCGCTCCAGAGGGAGCGGGAATCTCTTCAAGCGGAGGTGGTGCAACGCCGCCGGAGCGAGGAACGGCTCTCGGTCCAGTACGCGTGCGCCCTGGCCCTCGCCGAGTCGACTTCCCTGGCCGAGGCGGCTTCCCGCATCCTAAAGGCGATCGGCGAGGTCCTGGAGTGGGAAGTAGGGGAGCTCTGGCAGGTGGACCGGCAGACCAGCCTTCTCCGCTTCGTGGAGATCTGGCACTCCCCCACATACCGCTTCCCTCAGTTGGAACAGGTCAGCCGAGAGATGACCTTCGCTCGCGGCATGGGCTTGCCGGGGAGGGTCTGGGCCAGTGCGAGGGCTATCTCGATCCAGGACGTGGCGAAGGATCCCAATCTTCCGCGTGCGCGAGTAGCGGTTCAGGAAGGGCTGCGCGCGGCGTTCGGCTTTCCCATCATGCTTCGCGAGGAAGTTCTCGGGGTCATGGACTTCTTCAGCCGGGAGATTTGGGAGCCCGACGACGATATCGTGACGATGCTGTCAACCGTTGGAAGCCAGATGGGCCAGTTCATCGGCCGGAAGCGTAGCGAGCGGGAGGTGATCCAGAGAGCACCCGTGGCCGCCTTGGCGGCCGACGTGGCCGTGGCGCTCATCCAGCCGGGCAACCTGCAGGAGCGGCTGCAGCGCTGCGCCGAAGCCATTGTGAAGCACATCGACGCGGCCTTCGCCCGTATCTGGACGCTCAACGAAGCCGACCAGATCCTGGAGTTGCAGGCCAGCGCCGGTCTCTACACGCACGTCGATGGATCCCACAGTCGGGTGCCGGTTGGGAAGTATAAGATCGGCCTCATCGCCCAGGAACGTCAGCCCCATCTGACGAACGATGTTCTCAACGACCCTCGCGTCGGCGACAGGGAGTGGGCGGCACGCGAGGGCATGGTGGCATTCGCCGGCCACCCGCTGATCGCACATGATCGGCTTGTTGGGGTCATGGCCCTTTTCGCGAAGCACCGGTTGAGTGAGGTCGCCCTTACTGCGTTGGCTACCATCGCCGACAACGTCGCCTTGGGCATCGAAGGTAGGCGGGTCGAAGTGGAGCGAGAGAAGATGGAGATGCAATTCCGACAGGCCCAGAAGATGGAGGCCGTCGGTCGGCTTGCCGGTGGCATCGCCCACGACTTCAATAATCTCCTCACCGCCATAACCGGGTACGGCGAATTGATGCTGCCATCATTGAAAGAGGGCGAGCGGCTCCGGTCGAACCTGGAGGAAGTTCTAAAGGCGGCACACCGGGCCGCGGCACTGACCCGGCAGCTCCTGGCCTTCAGCAGGCGGCAAGTCCTGGAGCCAAAGGTTCTCGATTTGAACGCGGTCGTGGTCGGCATCCTCCCGATGCTGCGACGTCTGATCGGCGAGGACGTCGAGCTGGTCAACGTGCCGGATCCCGGTCTCGGTCATGTGAAAGCGGATCCGGGCCAGATCGAGCAGGTCATCGTGAACCTCGCCGTCAACGCCCGGGATGCCATGCCCGGCGGGGGCAAGCTCATCCTGGAGACCATGAACGTGGATCTCGACGAGGTCTATGCCCGCCAGCATGTGGCCGTCCGGCCCGGGCGGTTCGTGATGCTCGCGGTCAGCGACACTGGAGTCGGCATGGACGAGAAGACGAAAGCGAGCATTTTCGAGCCGTTCTTCACCACCAAGGAGAAGGGCAAGGGAACCGGTCTTGGACTCGCCACCGTCTACGGCATCGTCAAGCAGAGCGGCGGCTACATTTGGGTCTATAGCGAGCCCGGGCGCGGCACAACGTTCAAAATATACTTGCCCCGGGTCAATAATGAGATTGAGCACGAAGAGTCAGCCAAACCACTTCAGGTTGCGGTCCATGGTTCGGAGACGGTTCTCGTGGTGGAAGATGAGGAGATCGTCCGCTCATTGACCCGTCAAATTCTGCAGGCCCGCGGGTACGCCGTTCTTGAAGCGCAACACGGCCCGGAGGCGTTGCGGGTCTGCGAGTTGCACAAAGGCGAGATTCATTTGATATTGACGGACGTTGTGCTGCCCCACATGAGCGGCCCGGAACTGGCTGCGCGCGTGGCTACACTGCGCCCGCAGATTAAAATCCTCTATATGTCCGGGTATACGGGCAACGCACTCGCCCATCTAGGAGTGCCGGACGTGGAAGGGGCTTGCCTTCAGAAGCCGTTCACACTGGCGTCCCTGGCGCGCAAGGTGCGCGAGGTTCTGGACGCTCCCAGCGACGACGGGATTAAGGAAACGCTTGGAAGGACATAAGCCTCAGAGAACTTCCTGTCCACCCTCCCGAAATTCGTCCTTCAAATAAGAGATAAATCGGTGGAGCGAAGGCCTCGTTCTCCTGGCGGCCTAGATTGTGAATGCTCTCCACCTGTTAACCGGAGTCGTCCCAGAGTTCGAAGAGACTTACGCTTGGGGAGCCAGACGCAAGACTCCTCGAAGCTGCGGCTAAGCTCGTCGCCACGAATTCTCTCCGCGAGGAAGGAAGGCGTCCTCGATCGTCTCCCCGTTGACTCGCGTCCAACAAAGGGCTTGTGCTCTCTCCCGCTGGAATGTCTATTGCGTGTTGCAAATGATCCTCATGGTTTGGGAGGACTCTTGCCAAATGGTAACGTCTTCACAGCTGGCTTAAGCGGCGGAGGGTCATTCATGACCGGCGTTACGGGTGGCGGATCAAGCACGACCTACTCAGATCCCCATCAGCTAGGCAAGTTCTGGGCGTTCACCTTAAACGACTGGGTCAACTATGCCGTGAGACAAGGTTGCAAATGAACGCGAGAGTGATTACTGTGATCATTGCGTTTTGCACCGGCGTCAGTGGTGTAGTGCTTGCCAACATGTTCCTTATTATGATTATCGGCGAGATCAATCGGAAGAGGCCAGACGGAAATCTTGAGTCTTATTTCGGCTACACTCTCCCGAAGATGCTGCGGATATTCAGAGAATACCGGAGGCTATATCCGAGCGGGAAACTGCGCATTTATTTCCGAGCTGCGTTTGCGCTCGCGATTATCAGCGCGGTTGTTAGTTTTGTGTGCCTGGCCACGATAGCAATAGAGAGGAGAGGGATCCTGCCGTGAACCTAGTTCGCCCGGGCCCATGGGCTGAGCAACGAGCGTTGCGATACAGCCGCGCATCCGGGTCCGTGGTCGACGCGTGCGTCTCGTTCGAGCGCTTCTGTCCCCGGAAGTCCACGGTCAGGTTCCCCGGATCGTCGGGCGGGGTGTTCTTCGCTCCGCCCTTCGGCTTGAGGGGTTGTCCCGCCCTCCGTTGAAAGTCGACGGTGATTCGGGTTCACGTTCTACGCGATGTTGACCTGCCTGTCCAGAGCGACGCCGCCGATGGTTGCGTCGAGAGCCGCGACCAGGCGCGGCATGTCGGCGTGACCCTTCACTCGGCGGAACTTCTTCTCGGCACGCATCAAAGCACTCACGGTCCAGCGCAGCGCCATCGAGCCCCGTGGCGGCGTCCGGATCGAAAGCAATCTCGTGCACGACGCCGTGCAAGAACTCCTTCCGCTGCACCCTCCCCGGGATGCTAACCGAAAAATCCGGAAAGAGAGGATCCGGGGGTTAGTCGCAGGCCGCAGTGGGGATCCGCTCGACCCCGTCGGACGAGTGGCCGAGGGTCCCGATTCCCGTGGCGTTCCTTCCCGCGACGAGATAGGCGAACGCGGCGCCCGGCGGAGGAGCGTCAGCGTCCGAGGCGAGGTTCAGAGCCATACTGCCGATGAGACAGCCGGGCCCCGTGCCGGAACGCAGGCCGGCGAGAGTTCCCCTGTAGAGGTCGAAGCGCGTGGCAGAGCTTGGCGCGCCGTCCTCCCAGACCAGCGTCCTCTCGTCTTCGAAGAGCAGCGGGCTGCGGGACGCGGCGGGCGGGGAGACCTCGCTCGGAGGATAGGTCGGACCACCCTGGCAGTCCAATCGGTTCTCGGGAAACGGCGCGTCCTGGACCGGCTTGTTCGTATCGGTGACGGCGAGGGTCGCCGGGTCGATCACCTGCCTGCTTTCGCTCGACCAGCCGGCGCCGGAGAGCAACCGGACGGCCTGCGTGACGGGAAGAGCGCAGCTCGAGACCTGGCCTGTCGAATCGACCCGCGCCATCATCATCTGTGGAAAGCTCTGCCGATGGCCGCCCACCACGAAGCTCCCGTCCCGTGCCGCCGCCAGGGCGTGGATTTCTCCGCCGCCATCGTTCAGATGGCGCTGCCAGACGATGTCGCCCGCGGGGTTGAGTCGGACCAGCCAGCCGTCGAGATCGGTGAAGCCGGGTCCGTTGATCTCCCCGCCCGCGAGATATCCGCCGTCCTCCAGGGGCAGTACGGTGAAGAGGCGGTAGGCCACGCCCGTCTGCCCGTAAGACGCGCGCCACAGGATTTCGCCGGTCGCGTCCAGTTTCACGATCTCGGCTGCGTCCTTGTCGCCGATCGCCCGCCAGCCGACGACAACGAGGTTCCCGTCCGACACGGGCACGATCTGTCGGCTCGCCGTGAGGCCGTAATTCCGCGACCACACGAGCTCGCCGTTCGAGCCGAGGCGCAGGATCGACCCGGAGCTTCCCGCGACAAGGTACCCTCCGATCGGCACCTCCACGCCGGAGTAAAGGACATCATCGATGCCCGGCGATCCGAACGCCCTGGCCCATTCGAGATCCCCGATTCGATCGACCTTGACGGCCAGCATCTTCCTGCCGGGACCTCCCCACGAGAGCGTCTCCCCCAGGAGCAGGTAGCCGCCGTCCCGCGTTGCCACCAGGTCCAGGGCGCGGTCATCTCCCTCCGGACCGCCGTACGCACGCTGCACGAGCACGGTCCCGGCGTCGGGGGAGAGGATCGCCCATCCCATGTCGGTGTTGCCGTGCGCATTGACGAAGACGCGTCCGGCCGCCACGATGCGGCCGTCCGGCAGCTCGAGGACGTCGCTTCCGCCCTCGCCGGTCGGGGACCCCATCAACAGACGCTGCCAGAGCAGGCTTCCGTCACTGTTGCGCTTGATGAGTGCGAGCGCCCGTCCGGTGTCGGCGACCCCCAGAAAACGCCCATCGCGCGTCTGGACCACGTCGCGAATCTGATCCGTGATGTAGTCCTCGGTCGTCGTGACCCATGTCTGCGCCGAAGCCGACGAGGAGCCGATGAGGACAGCCAACACCATCGGACCGAAACGAGGCTTCACGATGGCCAGCCTCCTTCGATGACACGCATTCCTTACTATACGCCGATGAACCTCTTTCTCGGGCCGATCTACGGGTTCGTCGACGGGCGATGGACCGACGCGCAGGGCTGAGGGCGCGCCATCCCCGGCCGGGACGTCTCCACTTCCCGGCCGGGGACTTCACGAACACGAGGCGGAGTCACCTGCCGCTCTAGAACAGCAGGTTGCCCTCGCCCATCGTCAGGCCGATCCCCGTGCCGAACCTCAGCCTGGCGGCGCTCAGGTCACTGCGCGCGCTCTGCATCAGGTCCTTGCGCTGCTGGGATGCGAAGGTGGCGATCGCCTGGTTGTTCTTGTTGATCGCGCTCTGGAGGAGGGTCACTGCGTCCGGATGCAGGCTCCGAGCGTTCAGGACGTCGATTGCGTCCTGCGCCTCTTCATTCGACAGGGAGAGCAGCTTGTTGATGGTCTCCCGCTTCCCCGTTTCATCCCCTCCTGCCGCACAGTCCACGCCGGGAGAATCACCGCTGGGTGAGAGGTCACTCTGGAGGACGGGCTCGCCACCCGAGCAGGTGCCAAGAGGGGCGCTGTTCTCCAGAGCGATGCCGGCATCGTTGCGCTGGATCGCCATGTCCACGTTGAATGCCGCGTTGATGACCCTGAGGAACGCTGCCACGTTCTGGGTCTCCTGAGCGCTGAGAGCGATGCCGCCAACGATGGCGCCGGACGGCGAAGCCTGGAACTGGGGACTCGAGTAGAAGGCCACCGAGTCCTCCACGGTCCTCGCCACGTTGTTGTGGAAGAAGGGCGGGGTGTCGGCGGCTTCGATGAGCGGAGGCGCATTGAAGGTGCCGTCGCCGAAGCAGTCATTGATCGCGTCACCGTTGCAGTCACGAGCGGCCGTTCCGAAGCCGCCGTCGAACGGAAAGCTCTCGGTGTTCCTGGCCGGATGCGGGACGTTCTCGACCCCGGTGTCGAAGTTGCCATTGGTCCCGTTCCCGAGATTGGCGCCGGCGTTGCGATGACAGTTGAGGCACTTGCCGCTGCCGATGGTGGGGTCGGTGTTATTGTTGTTGAAGATCCTGCGGCCCAGCTCCGCCCCCGGGTCCGACAGGCTCACGCCGGCGAGGTTCAGCTCGTTCGTGCGTCCGGTGGACCGCAGGTACGCTTCGATGGAGTCCAGCTCGGTCTGTGTCGGGAGGCGGAAGTCGACGTTGACGACCCGGTTGAGCCTCTTGGTGAAATGCTGGACGACGGCGCCGTTCGCGAACAGACGCAGGGCGCCTGAATCGGGAGCCCCGTCGCCGCTCCAGCCCGTTCGTTCGACGGCGTTCCGGCCGTCCGCGGGCGGCCGCACGGACGTGCCCACCGAGAGCGTGTGGGGGACGCCGCGCATGACGAACTTGACGGTCGGGTTCTCCAACCCGTCCACGTTCTCGAGGATCAACCCGAACCCGCGCATGAGCGCCGGCCGCTCGAGGCCGGGCACACCTCCCTGGCTCGACGGAAACTCGGCCACGAAGATCTTGTCGGTGGAAGGCAAGGTGCCGATGAAGGCCGCCTCGACGACCAGGTTGTTCTCCACTCGATGGCAGGTGCCGCAGGTGCGGCCGTTGCCGTTGAAGGTCCCGCGGAAGAAGAGATCCGCCCCGTTGCCGACCGCCTGGCTCACCAGGCCGTGGGCGATGAGGACCTGGGTGGAATCCGCGAAGGCAGGCCGTGGTTCCAGCAGGGATTCGAGCGAGGCGTGGAGGGCTCCGGGCCGGCTGGCCTCGGCCGCCAAGCGGCTTTTCGTATAGACCCGCTCGAAGAAGGGCCGGGTGCCCAGGAGGATGCGGCTCTCGGCCGGCGTGCTGCCCGCCCGGGAGACGACCACCGTGTCCAGCTCGAAGCTCCCGAAGAACCCCGCGCCGAGATGGGCGGAAACGCGGGCGCCCTCGTCCGTTTGCTCGAGCCGTCCGACGCGGACCATGTGGTCGCCGGGCTCCGGAAGCGATGTCAGCCCGGGCGCATCAGAGTCATCGATCAACCAGAGATCCGCCGACTGATCGCCGAGACCCTCGACGCGGGCCGTCAGAGATCCTCCGACGAGGTCGAGGGCGACGCTTCCCCGGGCCTCGCTTGGCTCCGTGGAGAGCCCGAGTCTCGAACCGAGGCCCACGACGACGTTGCGGTCACCCCCATTCTCGAGGTAGCCGCGCAGCCACTGTGGATAGACGACGGACGCGAGAGTCGAATGGCTGGCGACGAGCGCCCGCAGCGGACCGATCGGCTTCTCGTCAGAAGCAGGCGTCGCGGCGCCGGGCGGGAGAGAGGAGGTCGTATGGAATATCGCCGGAGGCAGGCCCACCACCGCAAAGACAAAGATGACGGTGGCGAGCGCGAGTGGAGGGATCCTGAGCCTCCAGAAGGACCAGCGTACCGACGCGTTCTGCGGCATGGCGACCTCCCAGGCGCCCTGAACAGGTACAAGGACTTCGGGACATAGCTGTCCTCTGATAAGGCGGTCGACGGCAGAGCGCCTTTCGAAATCCGGCGGCGCCCCATCAGGACAGGGTGGACGTCTTCTCCCCTTCCTCCTTGATCGATTAGCTCGCGAGCTTGCACGGGGAACGTGCGGTGAACACCTCCATTTGTCTGTCGGGTGATCTACTGATTTCCTGGGAGGAATAATCCCGATTGGTTTGGGGTCTGAGCCCTCGCACGTCGCGTGTGGCGGCCTCCAGATCGACAGGCTGGAAGTTGAGGCGCTCATGAACCCGGATCGTGTCCATGATTCGGTTCATTTGACCCCTCCACGGCTGATAGTTGCCGAACCGGGTCGATTGCGGTATTCTCCATTCATGGTATCGAGACTCGGTTGGGGATCCTGGACCAGGCATGTGGCGGCTTGTCTGGTCGCGATCGCCGTCCTCCTAACTGGTCTCCCCGTGTCTAGCTTTTGCTGCGCCGCGACGAGCCCCTGTTGTTCGGTCGGGATGGATTCCGCTGGGGTACAGACGCTTAAGCTGGATGCTGGGAAGCGGGATTGCTGCCAGCCGGTCATCAATGGCCAGCCCTTCTCGTACGTCTGGAACCTCGCGCCGCTTCTTGATGGACCGGAGATGGCGATCCTGCCGGCCTCGATGTCGTCCGCGGGCGAACAACCCTCTGAAGGGCAGCTGCCGGCATCAGCGGACGATTTGCGGCCGGATCCACCTCCGACCTACCGTGCCAGTCGCGCTCCACCCGTCTCCTAAACCCTCTTAACTACCAGACTTGTAGCATCAAAGGCACCCGCCACGCGTGGCTTGATGGCATTCGATGTCTTGGGAGCAGAACCATGTTCATTCCGAGGGTCCGATCGGTCAAGTTTCATCAAGCAAGATGCACGCTTCTCACCCTCAGCCTGGGTTTGCTGACGGGGTCAGACGGCTTCGCCGCTTCCTCGCCCGGCGGAGTGGAGCCGGGGATGACCGCGCCGCCTTTTTCCGGCGCCCGGATCGATGGAGGCACGCTTGGGTTGGAGGCGCTTCGCGGTCATGTCATCCTCCTCAATTTCTGGGCTGTAAATTGCCCGCCCTGCCGCATTGAGATGCCCGAGCTCGAAAAGCTCCACCGACGCTACGAACATCGTGGGTTGCGGCTAATAGGGATCACCCAGATGAACCCGGAGCGCGACCAAGTGGCACGCTTCATCCAGGAAATTCGCGTCACCTACCCTATCCTGCTCGACCCCGAGGTGCGGATCGGCGACCTCTACGGAATCGTCGCTCATCCGACGTCCGTGCTCATTGACGCGAACGGCATCGTGCGCTTCGTGAACACCGGCTACCTCAAGGGCGAGGAGAAGGACATCGAGCGGGCGGTCAGGGAGGCGCTGGACGCCGGCGGAAAGCCGCTTCACCCACAGGCGCGTAAACCGTGACGAAGCACACGAGGTCGAGCCCCGGATCCTTGTCCGCCTCAGAGCGCTGTCTCCATGTCGCGGCGATCGTAGGGCTCCTCCTCGGCTCCGCGGCGGTGACCTTCGCCCACGAGCCGCTGTGGGGTGAGACGCCTGCCATCTTCGGGCCGCGCGTGTTCCATCCCGAGATCCGGATAGGGCTCACGCGCCACGGCGGCCCTCCCGGGTCGGACGGCGTGCGTTCGCGCGAGCTCGAATCCGAATACGGCCTGCAATACGGTATCAACCGCTTCGTGAACGTGCGTCTTTCGCTACCCGCCATACAGACGAATCTTGAGGAGGAGGTCGGCGGTATCACTCAACGGACACGGGTGTCCGGCGTCGGCGACGCATTGCTTTCCGTGAAGTACCGCTTCCATCTGCGCCAGGACACGGGGTTTCAAAGGGCTCAGGCACTGATCATCGGCTGGAAGCTCCCGACCGGCGACAGCCACCGACGCGATTCCACGGGCATTCGGCTGCCCCCCGGGGATCAACCCGGCAGCGGCCGCCACGGCCTCGAGATGGGATATGCAGTCGACCGCGAGCGGCTTGTCGATTCGGCCTGGGCCAGCGTCTTTTATACGCATGAGTTCGGCGATGGCTTCCGTCGCGGCGACGCGGTCGAGCTGGATGCGGCGTACGGTCGCTGGATCGTGCGTCCCAACGTGGCGGAGGATCTGGGGATCAACCTGGCAGTCGGAATTCATGCCGAGGCGATGGCAGACGATCGCCTGGAAGGGGCAATCTCGGCCGAGAACGCTCATCAAGTAGCGGGCGTGCAGGTCACTCCGATCATCACCAAAGGTCGAGCCCAGTACCGCGTCGGAGTGTTCGTGCCGTTGTTGAAGAGCGGTGACGAGGAGGAGACGGACTTCAATTACGAAGTGCGTGCCGGATGGGAGATGTTTTTCTGAGAGCCGTCAACAGGAGGAACCTGGAATGCCGGACTTTCGAAGGGTACTTGCGGCAGTGACTTTCGCCGTGCTCTTTTTCGCGCCGGCCGCCGCCGACGTCAAGGGAGTGCGTCTCGGCGTCAAAGGCGCAACGTGAGCGACGTGAGGGTATAGCCTCGTCAAGGGGCTCAAACGCCAGGCTGGCGTTGAAAACGCGAAGCTGTTTCTTGACCCTCCCCATCTGGAGATCATTTTGAAGCCAGGTGCCTGGGTCGAGCCGCAGAAGATGTTGGACGCGATCCGTGATTCGGGGTTCACGCCGGTCCCTGAGGAGATTCGACTCACCGTGACCGGCAGGCTCGATCTGCGACATGACCGTTTTGTCCTCGTGCTGGACCAGATGAAGAATGCGAAGGAGCTACGCCTGTCTCCCGGTTCAACTGGGGACGCTCTAAAAAGAGCTTTGTCCGAAAGCACGTCTCACGCCATCGCGATCCAAGGACGTTGGTTGTCTGAACCGGAGACAGACCTGCTGGTCGAAAAGATTGAGACTCCGACCGGAGCGGCAACCAAATAAAGTTGGGTGCGGAGGGCGCGTTCCAGTGCGGCGTTCAGCGCCACCGAAGGCGCTTAAGCAGCATCAGTCCTGCGCCGAGCAGGGAGAGTACTGCACTGTAGACGAAGGCCGGTCCGGTGCCGAAGGCGGTCCATAGGGCCCCGACGACTACGCTCGATGCCAGGTCCCCGATGCCATTGACGGTCGCCAAACATCCGAACGCCATCCCATGCTGGTCGGGCGAGACCAGCTCAGCGCAGATCGAATCCTCCAGCGTCTCTTCCAGCGCGACGTAGATCCCCCCCAGGGAAAACACGAGAAACAAGGAGCCGACGCTCGCCGGCAGCGCCAGCAGGACGGTGGACATGAGGGCCGCGAGAGCGTACCCGGCGGCGAGCAGCGGCCGTTTAGGACAGCGATCCGCCAGCCAGCCCCCCACGAACGCGAACCCGGCGTACAGGGTGTTGTGCAGCAGATAGAGGCTCGTGGCGATGGCCGCCGCCCTGGCCGAACCGAGGGACGGCGAGAGACGCTGGGCGGCGAAGAGGATCAGGAGAGTGTGGGCGAAGTCTCCGCACCCGAACACGGCCACCGCGACGAGAAACCGCTTGAAGTCGGCCGGGAGCGCGCGCCAGCTTCCGGTCGGCGACAGATGCGGCACCGGCCGGCGATCCCTCTCCTGCACGACCAGAGCGATCAGCGCCGCCGCCACGAGGCCGGGCACAAGGGTCAGCGCGAAGAGCCTGGGATAATTTCCATGCATCGCGGCCAGGAGGGCAACCGCAGTCGCGGGGCCGATGATTGCACCAATCGTGTCCATCATGCGCTCGAAACCGAAGGCACGGCCGTAAGTCTCGGCAGTCACGGCCCCGGCCAGGAGCGCCTTCCGCACCGGCGTTCGAACGCCGCGACCCAGCCACGCGCTGGCGCGCGCCAGGAGGACGTGCCAAGACGCAGTCGCCAATCCGAAGGAGGCCGTACCGATCGCCGTTACGAGGTATCCCACGACCGCGACGGGTTTGCGACGGGGCAAGCGATCTGTGAAGTAGCCGGAGGTCAGTTTGGCGAAGCTCGACAGGCCATCCGACACCCCCTCAATGAGGCCAAGCCACGCCGCCGCGCCTCCCATCGTGGCAAGGAATGCTGGCAGGAGCGTGGTGGCGGTCTCGTGCGACCAGTCGCTGAACAGGCTCGCCAGCCCGATGCCGATCACGGTTCGGTTGAGCCAGGGGAGGGAGGCTGCAGAGCGATTCATGACGCGTCGAGGTCAGAGCCCAGGCGAGAAGAGGTGTCCATCTGGGTGCCCATACCCCTCGAACTCTACGCCACTCCTCGGGCCATATGGACGGGAAAAGGGCAACGAATGGGCCGCCGAGGCTCCGGATGGCTGGTCCGGCGTCCCTTGGGCGAGAGGATCGGGCAAAGCGTGGCGCGTACCGGCTCGTGAGACGTGGAAGTCGAGCCGATCGGGGATGTGCTAGCCTTGGCGGGATGAAAGCGGGATTCCTGGTCCTTCCGTTGCTCTTCGTCGTCGCGTCTTCGGCGCAGGCCGCCGAGCGCGACCCCGTCAAGGATTTCGTCACAGCCTACATCGCGAAGAACAGGATTCCCGGCGTGGCGCTCATGGTGCGCAGGCAGGGCCGGGTCGTCCGCGCGGAAGGGTACGGCATGGCGAATCTGGAGCATCGCGTGCCGGTGAAGCCGGAGACGGTGTTCCAGTCGGGGTCGATGGGGAAGCAGTTCACCGCGATGGCCGTGATGACGCTCGTCGACGAGGGCAAGCTGGCGCTCGACGACCCGGTGTCGAAGTATCTGGACGCGCCGGCCGAGTGGAAGGGGATCACGGTGCGGCACCTGCTGACGCACACTTCGGGGCTGGGGGACTACCCCGAGGACTTCCCGATGCAGAAGGACGCCACCGAGGACGAAGAGCTGAAGATGGCTATGGCGCAGAAGCTGCTGTTCGCGCCCGGGGAGAAATGGTCGTACAGCAACCTGGGCTACCTGACGCTGGGCGTCCTGATCCACAAGGTGAGCGGCAAGTTCTACGGCGACCTGCTGGCGGAGCGCGTGTTCCGCCCGCTGGGGATGACACGGACGCGGATCATCAGCGAGTCGGACATCGTCCCCGACCGCGCGGCCGGATACCGCATCGTCGACGACGAGATCAAGAACCAGGAGTGGGTGGCCCCCTCGCTGAACACGACCGCCGACGGCAGCCTGTATTTCACCGTCCTGGACCTGGCGAAATGGGACGAGGCGCTGGAAGCGGGGAAGATCGTGAGCCGGTCGAGCTACGACGCGATGTGGTCGCCGGTGAGGCTCAACGACGGCAGCAGCGAGCCGTACGGATTCGGCTGGGGGATCCACCGGGCCGCGAACGGACACCGGCTGATCGATCACAGCGGCTCCTGGCAGGGGTTCCAGACGTACATCGGGCGCTATCCCGACGATCGGCTGACGGTGGCGGTGTTGTGCAACATGGCGGGCGCGACGCCCTCCTACATCGCGCGGAGGGTGGCGGGAATGTACGACGCGGCGCTGGTCCCTCCGCCACGCAAGGGCGTGAAGCTCGACGCCGCGAAGGTGAAGCGCTTCGCAGGCGTCTACCGGCTTGAGGAGGACAGGCTCGCGATTGGCGTCCTCGGTCCCGCCGGCCGGCTCCAGGCGAAGACCCAGGGACTATTACGGGACCTGATGCCGGAATCGGAGACCGATTTCTTCGAAGAGGACTCCGACCGGACGTACCACTTCGTCGTGCAGGACGGTGCGGTGACCGGAGTGGAGGTCGCCGTGCCGGAGACGATCGTGTTCAGGAAGGTCGAGTAGCGGCCGGGCCTCGTGAGCGGGGGGATCGCCCGGCTCGAGCGCCGTGGCCGTTCCAGGCGAAGGACCTCAAGGGGCGGCTGCCCCCCTGAACGCTGAAGCCGCCACGAGAAGTCGCGCACCTCCTCGGACTCGTCGGACACGGGAAAGGGGTCGTCCGCCGCGTCCCTTCCGAGATGCGCCCCGAGAAGCAGGGGAACGCATGCCAGGAGGGCCGCGACGGACGCCCTTATTCCCGCGCCGTGGAAATCGACGACCAGGCCCGTGGCTACTGCCCGCGCGCGTGCCAGCAGCCGCCGGGTCCGGTGTACGAGGCCCCCTCGCCCCAGGTGAGCTGGTTCATGCCGTCCGGACCGACCCCCAGATCCTGATAGTCGCCGTAGGGGAAGGCGTAGCCGTTCGCCGTCTTGTAGGGCGCGCCGCTCCCGAGATCCGACGCCCGGATATCGACGCTCCAGGAGGTGCCGCCGTTGGTCGTCCGCTTGTACCAGGTGTTCCATCCGGTCTGGCTCTGCAGCCGGTCGTCCTGCCACGTCACCCGGAAGTCGCCGGCAGTGGTCGGATGCGCCGCGACCGATGGGAAGGCATTGTGCACAGTCGCCGAGGCCACGGAGATCTGCAGCCGCGGCGTCCAGGCCACGCCGTCGGTGGAGGTGCGGATGTACATCTGCTCCGGGACTCCGGGCGTGCTGTTGACGTGGTAGGCGATGAGCAGCTTTCCGGCGCTGTCGATCGCCATGTTCGGCGTCGAGCCGAGGAAGCCCGTGTAGCAGCCGGCCGCCCAGGGGCAGGGCGGCACGTCGCGCGAGGTGTCGATGAGCGTAGCGGTCCCCCATGACGTCCCGCCGTTCGTCGTCTTCCACACCCGGACGAAGGCATCGCCGTTGTAAGTGTTGCCGCTGCTGAAGTCGCTCGTGGCGATGTAGGCGACGTTCCCGTTCGTCGGGCTGATCGCCACCCCCTGGTGGAAGTAGTACCGACTGTCGGTGTTCATCTTGACGGGCGTCGAGAAGGTCTGGCCGCCGTTGTGCGACACGACGGCGTAGGAATCGGACGAGTTGAAGCCGATGTAGACGTGCATGCCGTCGCGGGACACGCCGAGCCACGGGTGATCGTTCCACTGCGGCTTTCGACCCTGGCCCGACCAGTCGATGCCGGCCGACCAGGTGACTCCGTGGTCGGTGGACTTCACGTAGGTCGTGCCGGGGGTGGTGCCGTTCAGGAAGGCGGCGTGGACGTTGCCGCCGATGTCTACCTTGATCTGCGGATCGTATTGCGCCTTGGTCGTCTGCTTCAACCACTGATCCGGCAGCCAGGTGGCACCGCCGTTGATCGATCGTCTCAGGATGATCGACGGCAGCTTGCAGTTGCCGCACGGTTTCGGGCCAGTGTAGCGGGTGATCAGCTGGTAGACGAGGCTGGCGTTGCCGGGATCGACCGCTATCGCGGGCTCCCAGTCATCTTGTCCGCTCGCGGCGGCCTCTGAAAACCACCCGGGGGCGGCTGCCGGGATCGGCGCCAGGGTAATCTCCGTCTGGCCGACGAACGACCTGCCGCTGCCGACCTTGCGCGGCTCGTCCGGCTGCTGCTTCTTCACCTTCCCCATGTCGGCGTCGGAGAGCGCGCAGCCCGCGAAAGCGAGCGATATGGCCAGCATCGGCCAGAGCTTCCACGACGGGACGGTGTTCCGGTGCGAAAAGAGCGAAAAGAGGCTCATCGCGTTCCCTCCTTGGGACGGACGTGCGTGAAGTGCGGACGAGCGGGCTGTGGGCAAAGCAGACGCGTCAGGTTCGCGTTGCAGTCCATGAAACGCTCCCCAAAGAAGCCGGGCTAGTGATGCCACTCTGATGGGGGCATTCTGCACCGGTCGCCACTTTTTTGTCTAGAGGGGTTGTTTCATTTCTGCCGGCGGGCTCCCCCTCGTGCGACGTTGACATACCTAGCACTGCAATGTATAGTGCCGCTATGCACACGAGGATTCGATCTCATGAGCGCGACGCGGCGAGCGAAAGCATGGAGTTCAACAAGGACCTGATCGCCGCGTCCTCGACCCCGATTGTCCTGGCCATCCTGGCCGAAGGGGACAGCTACGGCTATGCCATCCTCAAGCGGGTCCGGGAGTTGTCCGGAGGACGCATGGAGTGGACGGACGGGATGCTCTACCCCGTTCTGCATCGGCTCGAGCGGCTCGGCCACGTCGAGGCGCGGTGGAAAGTTGCGGAGAGCGGCCGACGTCGCAAGTACTATCGGATCACCGCCGGGGGCCGGTCTCAGCTCGCCGAGGAACGCCGGCAGTGGCAGGCGGTGGACGCGACGCTGCGTGGAATCTGGCGGGCGCTCTCCCTTTCCGTCCCGGCCGGTCACCCGACGTCAGCCGCGCCGCTTCCACAGGGAGCCTGAAGAATGCAGGCTTCACCTGACGCGGTATCGCTTGAGGAGCAGATCGACCAATGGCGGAGCTACCTCCGCCGCCGGCAGGCGATTCACTCCGTCGACGTCGCGGAGCTGGAAGACCATCTGCGCGAGCAGGTGGCTGTCCTGGTCGACGCGGGGCTCGCCACCGATGAAGCGTTCCTGGTGGCGGTGAAGCGCATGGGCAACCTCGACGCGCTCTCACGGGAGTTCGCGCGCGAGCACGCGGAGCGTCTCTGGAAGCAGCTCGTCGTCGTTCCCTCCGATTCCGGGGAGCGGGGAGCGCAGGCTCGAACGGAGGCCATCGTCGCCTTCTGTCTTGCGGTGGCGGCGGCCGTGCTCGTCAAAGTGCCGGCGCTCTTCGGGATCCAATTGAACCAGGACGCCGGCTTCTACGCCCGCAATGCGAGTCTCTTCGTGCTGCCCCTCCTGGCCGGCTATTTCGTCTGGAAACGGCGGCTCGACACCCGAACACTCCGCTGGCTCTCCATCGCGTTCGTCGCGGCGGGGGTCTTCGCCAATGTCTATCCGTTCGCCCCCGTCGGCTACACGGAGAGGCTGACGGCGCTGCACCTGCCGATCGCCCTCTGGCTGGTCGTGGGCACCGGGTACGCGGGCGGCCGGTGGCGGCAGGTGGACGGCCGCATGGACTTCATTCGATTCTCGGGCGAGCTCTTCATCTACTATGTGCTGATCGCCCTCGGCGGCGGCGTCCTCACGGGACTCATGGCGATGACCTTCCAGGCGATCGGGATCGACGTCGAGCCCTTCTTGCAGTCGTGGCTGCTGCCGTGTGGCGCGGCAGGGGCGGTCATGATCGGCTCCTGGCTGGTGGAGGCCAAGCAGAACGTGATCGAGAACATGGCGCCGGTGTTGACGCGCCTCTTCACGCCGCTCTTCGCCGCCCTCCTGATCGCGTTTCTGGGCACCGTCTTGTGGACCGGACGCGGAGTCGACATCGAGCGCAACGTGCTGATCGCGTTCGACCTGCTCCTGGTGGTGGTCTTGGGCCTGCTGCTCTATTCCCTGTCGGCCCGCGACCCCCGGTTGCCTCCCGGCGCCTTTGACGTGATGCAGGTCGTGTTGGTGATCAGCGCGCTCCTGGCCGACGCGGTCGCGCTGTGGGCCATCATCGCGCGAATCTCCGAATTCGGGTTCAGCCCTAACCGTGTGGCCGCCCTGGGCGAAAACGTGGTTCTCCTGGTCAATCTGGCGTGGTCCGCCCTGCTATACATTCGCTTTCTGCGCGGGCGCGGTTCGTTCTCGGGTCTGGAACGGTGGCAGACGGATTACCTGCCGGTCTATCTTGTGTGGGCGGCGATCGTCGTGATCGGCTTTCCACCTCTGTTCACATATATCTGATTGTGCCGCACCGTGCGGCGGCTGGACCAAGGAAGGCGGCATCAAGAAGCTGGATGAAATGCCGCAAATGCCGGACACGGTTCGCAGCCTGGCGCCGGGCATCAACGACGACAATCAGATCGTAGGACGCGTGACGATCGCCGGCGTCGGCCGTCGGGCGGTGATCTGGCAGACTCCCACGGCCCCGGTCCAGAAACTCAATGACCTGGCGCCAGGCGCACCGGTCCTCACGATCGCGGCGGATATCAACAACGACGGCAAGATCGCCGGGTACACCGCCGACGGCCTCGGTTCCCTCGCAGTCCCACGCCAGACACACATTCCGCTCGAAACGGCGGGCCGTTGACAGCGGCCCGCCGTCCAAATCTTCTGACCTCCATCGTCCAGGGTCGCCGCAGCTTCTGCGGCACAGCGCGGCGCTAAAGTCCGTGCGGACATAAACCGTCGACTAGATGTGAGAGCTATTCATAACGCAGCGCCACCGCCGGATCGACTCGGGTCGCCCGCCGTGCAGGGAGCCAGCAGGCCGCCAGCGCGACGGCCGCCAGCCCCAGCGCGACGCAGGTGAAGGTCTTCACGTCCGTGGCGCTCGTGCCGAAGAGAAGGCCCTGCAGCACCCGCGCGAGCACGAAAGCCCCGGCCAGACCCGCCGCCACGCCGGCCAGGGTCAGGCGCATCCCTTGCTCCAGGACCAGCCGCAGCACGTCGTGCCGCTGCGCTCCCAGTGCCATGCGCACGCCGATCTCACGCATGCGCTCGGTGACCGTGTAGGACATCACGCCATAGACGCCCACGGTCGCCAGCACCAGCGCCAGCAGTCCGAACAATGAGAGCAGGCGCATGCGGAAATCCGGCTGGGCGACGGACTCGGCGAGCACCCGGTCCATGGTCCGCACGCGGGCGACGGCCTGGTCGCGGTCGATCGCCAGCACGCGCTGCCGCACCGCTGCGGCCAGGGTCAGCGGATCGACTCTCGTCCGGAGCGCCAGGCTCATGAACGGCCAGAAGGGGGTCTGGGCGTATGGACCATAGACCTCGTCCAGGACCCCGGCATCCAGCGCCGTGTGCCGCACGTCCCTGATCACCCCGACGATCTCGCCCGTCCAGCCGTCGAACCCCAGCGTCAGCTTCCGGCCGAGCGCATCCTGGCCGCCGAAATAGCGGCGCGCCACGGTCTCGTTGACGATCAGGACGTGCGGAGCCGCCGCCGTGTCCCGGTCGGTGAAGGGCCGGCCTCGCATGAGCCGGATGCCCATGGCCGCGAAATAGCCCGGGCTGACGGCACGGTATTCCGCCGAGAGCGCCTTCGCCGGATCGGGCGACGCGTAGCCCTCCACCGTCAACGCGTAGTTCATGCTGCCTCCGGCCAGGGGCAAGTGCGTGACGACTCCCGCCGACTCCACGCCGGGCAGTTTCGTGACGTCCTCCACGAGCCTCTGCACGAAGGCGCCGCGTTCCGCGGCCCGCGGGTACCGGACCCGGGGCAGCGAGAGCTCCATCGTCAGCACGTTTCGGGGGTCGAATCCGGGGCTCACGCGCCGCAGGCGGACGAAGCTCTGGATCATGAGCGTCGCGCCGATCAGGAGCACGAGCGCCAGCGCGATCTCGGAGACCACCAGCCCGTTGCGCAGGCGGTTGCGGTGCAGCCCGCCCGCGGAGCCTCGCGAGCCCTCCTGGAGCGCTTCGGTCAGGTTGCCGCGCGAGGCGTGCAGCGCCGGAGCGAGCCCGAAGAGCAGCGCGGCCAGGATCGAGATGATCAGCGTAAAGCCGAGCACGCGGCCGTCGACGCCGATGCCCCCCGATCGCGGGATGCTCTGCGGGATCATCGCGGCCAGCGCGTCCAGGCCCCAGAGAGCCAGGAGCGCCCCCGACGCGCCGCCGCACGCGGACAGCAGAAGGCTCTCGACCAGCAACTGCCGGACAAGGGCCGGGCGGCTGGCGCCCAGCGCGGCGCGGATCGACATCTCGCGCTGCCGCGCCGTGGCGCGCACCAGCAAGAGGTTCGCCACGTTGCCGCAGGCCATCAGGAGGACGAAGCCCACGGCTCCCAGGAGGATCAGCAACGCCGGCCGCACGCTGCCGACGACTTGAGCGTACAAGGGCACGAGCTTGACGCCCGAGCCGACGTAGTCCTTGGGATTGCGCTCCTCGATGCCCCGCTCGATGGCGTCCATCTCGGCGCCGGCCTGCTCGATCGTGACGCCCGGCCTGAGACGGCCGATCACCTGCAGCCAGTGATTGGAGCGTTGCGCGAGGTCTTTCGGATCCAGCGCCAGCGGGATCCACAGCTCGGCCGGCGGATTGCTGAAAGCGTCGAGCACGACGCCGGTGCCTCCCGGAAAATCGAAACCGCGCGGCATCACGCCTACGACCGTTAGGCTGCGGCTGTCGACGGTGATCGGCCGGCCGACGATTCCTGGATCGCCGCCGAATCGTCGGCTCCACAGGCCGTACCCGAGGAGGACCACCTGATCCCGGCCAGGCTCTTCCTCCTGCGTCAGGAAGAGACGGCCCTGGACGGGATCGACGCCGAGCGTCGCGAAGAGATCCGCCGAGACCCGGGTCCCCTGGACCGGCTCGGGCCGCTCGTCGCCCGAGAGGTTGAATCGCGCGTCGAACGTGAACGCCGAGAGGCGCTCGAACGCCCTGCTCTGCCGCCGCCACTCGACGAAGTTCGGCGGCGAGGCGACGTTCTCTTCGTATCCCTGCTTCGGATTGCGTTCCCAGAGCGTGACGAGACGCTCCGGCTCCGGGAACGGCAGGGGCCGCAACAGGACGGCGTCGACGACGCTGAAGATGGCCGTATTGGCGCCGATGCCCAGGGCCAGGGTCACGATCGCCAGCGCCGTGAATCCGGGCTTCTTCAGCAGCATCCGCAGGCCGACTCTCCCATCCTGCAGGATCCATCTCATGGCTGCCCTTCCCGATCCATTCGTCGCAGTGTCCTCCCTGTCGAGTGCAAGTTCCGGACCAGCTCCGCGCGCGCGGGAACGCCGCGATACCGGGCCGCTCCGCGATCCAGGGGACTGAAAGCTCCTGTGGAATTGTCCGCTTGCGGGATCCGCCATTCCGCAACCGGACAGAGGCCGCGGATCCAGCCGCCGCCGGGCGAGAGGCGATCGTCCGGCCTGCGTGGGTTCGACTCCCACCCCCGGCGCCACGTCGTATCAGCGGGAGGTGCCATGGGTTGCTCAGGAGGGTCGGGCTGCCTTAATCTGAACGATCATGGCCGCCTCCGGCCCGGGTGAACAGAAGCGCGTTACAGACGTCGGGGTCCTCAGGACCTACGTCACCCTCACTCTTCTGTCAACGTTCGCGGCCTCGTTCATCTGGGGGATCAACACCTTGTTCCTGCTCGATGCGGGGCTGAGCATCACCCAGGCCTTCGCGGCGAACGCCTTCTTCACGGCAGGCCAGGTGCTGTTCGAAGTTCCGACCGGCGTGGTTGCCGACGTGCTCGGACGACGCGCCTCTTACCTGCTCGGCTCGGCCACGCTCTTCGTCTCGACGCTCCTCTACCTCCTGCTGTGGCGGCTCCACGGTCCGTTCCCGGCGTGGGCCCTCGTCTCGATTCTCCTGGGTCTCGGCTTCACCTTTTTCTCGGGGGCGACCGAGGCGTGGCTTGTCGACGGCCTGAGGTTCGCGAATTACCGGGGGACCCTCGAGGCAGCCTTCGCCAGAGGCCAGATCGCGGCGGGGGTCGCCATGCTCACCGGGACGCTGGCCGGTGGAGTCGTCGCCCAGGCCACCAATCTCGGCGTGCCGTATCTCCTGAGGTCGGTCATGCTCGGCCTGACGTTCGCGGTGGCGTTCGTGTCGATGCGCGACGTCGGCTTCACGCCGAAGAGAAGCGCTTCGATATCGGAGGAGATCCGGCGCATTCTGCGATCATCGCTTCAGCACGGCTTCCGCAACGCGCCGGTGCGCTGGCTGATGCTGGCCGCGCCGTTCAGCGCCGGCGTCGGGATCTACGCCTTCTACGCGATGCAGCCGTATCTTCTCGAGCTCTATGGACGCAGCGGATCGTATGCGGTCGCCGGCCTGGCTGCGGCCATCGTCGCGGGCGCCCAGATCGTCGGAGGAGCCCTCGTGCCCCATGCCGGCAGGGTATTTCGAAGGAGGACGACGCTGCTGCTCGCCGGGACGGTGACGAGCGCGGCCACGCTGGCCCTGATCGGGCTGGTGCCGAGTTTTGTGGCGGCCCTGGCGCTGATGGGACTGTGGGCCGTCGTGTTCGCCGCCACCATGCCGGTCCGCCAGGCGTTCATCAACGGCCTGATACCGTCCGAGGAGCGGGCCACGGTCCTGTCCTCCTACAATCTCCTCGGCTCGTCGGGAGGCGTCATCGTCCAGCCGGCTCTCGGCAGGGCCGCCGACGCGTGGGGCTACGCGACCTCCTACCTGGTCGGCGCCGTTGTCGAGGTGCTCGGACTGCCGTTCATCATGCTCGCGCGGCGCGAGCGCGCCCGCTCGGACCCGATGCAGGAAGACACTCCGCGCCAAGCCTGAAGGCGCGCGGATCTTCGGCGGCGCCGGGTCGAAAGTCCGCCTGAGGTTCGCGCCCACGCGCGGGCGGCCGGGCGGCCTCAGGAGATCTCGACCTGGAGGTCGGTCCCCTCGATGCGCACGCGATAGGCAGGCACCGCGGCCGGCGCGGGCGGCGTCAGGTTCTTGCCGCTGCCCAGTTCGAAGCAGGCTCCGTGCCATGGGCAGATCACGGTGGTCCCCTCAATCGTTCCTTCTGACAGAGGGCCTCCGCGGTGAGTGCAGGTGTCCCCGATCGCATAGAAGGTCCCGCCCACATTGAACAGGGCGATCTTCTGTCCACCCACCTGAACGGCCATACTCTTGCCGGGAGGCAGGTCCGTCACCGCCGCAACTCTTTGGAAAGTGGCCATCGCAATCCTCTAAATTAGCTCGGAGTCTTACACCCGGCCGCCAAGGCTTGTCAACGCCGAGCGAGGCTCATTGCATCAGTGTCCCTCGAGTGCCAGCGTACGGCTCTGGGCCATAACGTCGAGCCCTGTCTTCACCTTGACTCGGAGGATGGACACCGGGGCCTCCCCGGGCGTAAGGTTGCAACGACAGGGACAACCCCATCGGAGGCGACACCGCATTGTCCGACCTGACCCCCATTGTCGCACCGGGCGACTTTCCCGCGAGCGGGAAGAGCGTCTACCTCAACACCGCTTCCGTCTGCCTCATGTACAGCGGCGCCGAGCGGGCGGTGGTCGAATGGACGCACGATCTGGCCGAGAACGGAACGATCCATTTCGACGAGGCCGCCGAGGAGCGGGCTTTCGCGACACTCCACGCATCGGCCGCGCGGTTGTTCAACTGCCGTCCCGAGGAGATCGCGGTCGGATCGAGCGCGACCGAGCTGCTGGCTTCCCTCGCCTGGGCCGTCGCGCCGGCTGCCGGCAGCAACATCGTCAGCACCGGTCTGGAGTTCCCCAGCACGCTCTACCCGTGGGCGCGCGTCGCGCGCCACACGGGAGCCGAAATCAGGCTCGCCGGCATGAAGGGCGATCATCCGCTGGCCGACGATCTGATCGGTCTGATCGATCGAGGGACCGCCGTCGTCTGCGTCTCCGACGTGATGTACAGCACCGGCCGGCGGCTGGACGTGGCGAGGCTGGCTGAAGCCGCGCACCGGAGCGGAGCCCTGCTCGTCATCGACGCAACGCAGTCGGCCGGCGGGATCCCGATCGACGTCGGGGCGCTCGAGGCCGACGCCCTGATCACCGCCTCCTACAAGTGGCTGTGCGGGCCGTTCGGCGTGGCCGTGATGTATCTCGCGCCCCACCTTCACGAACGGCTCGAGCCGGGGCTCGTCGGATTCCGATCCCATGAGCGGATGTGGGATCTGCGCGCCGATCGACTGAAGCTTCCCCCGAACGCCCACCGTTTCGAGTTCAGCACCATGGCCTACGGGTGCGCGCCGGCCCTCGCCAGCTCGATCGATTACCTGCTGCGCCTCGACGTCGGGCGGATCTTCTCCCGGAACAAGAAACTCGCCGATCTCCTGATCGAGGGGTTACGCGAACGGAATGCCGAAATCCTGTCGCCCACGGACGACGGCGCGCGCTCCTCGATCGTCGCAACCCGGTTCGCCGACACGGACGTGCGGATCCTGGCCGAACGTCTGAACGAAGCCGGGATCGTCGTGTCGGCGCGCAGGAACGTCCTGAGATTCTCCCCGCATCTTTACAACGACGCGGAGGACATCCAGCAGGCGCTCACGGCGATCGATCGCTGCCTGACCTGACGACGTTGCCCTGCGCCACCTCCGACATGAGCGCGACCCGGGCCGTGCGCCTACCTCTTCGCTTCGAGCTCGGCGGGCCAGTTGACCAGGAGGTGCATGGGGGATGCGGTGTCGGTGGGCACGATGGGCGCGATGAATCGGCTGCCATCCGGCATGGCGTCGAAGATGCGTCCGTTCGCGATGGCGTTGCCGAGGCGCGCGAGGGTCCGGGGCGTGCCCGGGTTGAACTGGCTGCCGGCCGCGTTGACGTTGGCCGCCTGCAGCTCGCTGCCGCTCACGAAGTAGATCTCCTTGCCGTCGCGCCGCCAGGCCGGCATGTCGCCGCTGACGCTCGAGACCTGCCACTTGCCGGAGCCGCCCGGGAAGGAGGTCACGTAGACCTGGGAGCGTCCGCTTTCGTTGGAGGAGTACGCCAGCCAGCGCCCGTCGGGCGAGACGCGCGGATAATTGAGCAGCGTCTGCGCCGACGGAGAGGGGACCACGACCCGCGGCGTCCGCTCGCCGGTCAGGGGCATGGCATAGACTCCGTTGCCCGAAGGCCCGGTCGCCCGCAGGTAGACGAGGAGTTTGCCGTCCGGCGAGAAGGCCGGCCACTGCAGCGTGGCGTCCTTCTCCTCGACGAGCAGCTCGTCGGGTTTCGTGCCGTCCACGCCCTTCCGGTGGATGCTGGCGCCGGGCTGCGTGCCGGAGGTGTAGGCGACGGACCTGCCGTCGGGCGACCAGGCGGGATTGATGTGAATCGCGGTGTCGAACGTCAGGCGCGCCCGCGTGCCCTGGGCGAGATCGATGATCCAGATGGTGCGCAGCGGATCGCCGAGGGCGACGGCGAGCTTCCTGCCGTCGGGGGAGATGCTCGGGTCGCGGTAACTGTCCCGCGGCAGGCGCGACCCGACCTCCTTGCCGTTGCGGTCGAACCAGGCCAGCTCGGAACCGAGGACGGCCGAACCGCGGATGTACACCATCGTCCCGGTCTCGGAAACGCTGGCGACCATCCGCCAGACGCCGGGATCGAACTGCACCCCGTCAACCAGGGCGGTCGGCTCGCCCAGGAGGCGCCCGCCTGCCAGGTCGAATGGCTGCGCCATGAGGGCCGTCTGGGCGTGGAACAGGATCCGGCCGTTGGCGTAGACGGCGTTCGAGACGCACGGCATCACGAATCGCGGCTCGTCGCCGTCGATCGATGCGAGGTAGATGCCGTTCGACTGGGGATCGCCCCCGGCGTGATTGGTGGCGAGGTAGAGGAAGTGCCTCCCGTCGGGCAGAAAGAACGGCCAGCGGTGCGTGGAGTGCTTGTGCGAATCGATGCGCGTCGCGGGCACCGCGGCGCCCCCGGAGGCGGGGACGCGCAGGAGCCCGCCCTGGTAGTCCGGTGAGAAGACGATGACGTTGTCCTTGCTCCACGAGCCGCCGCGTGCGTTGGGCGCATCCGTCACGATCGCGGTCGGGCCGCCGGCGGCCGGGGTCCGCCTGACCTTGCCCTCCGCGAAGAACCCGATCTGCCGGCTGTCGGCGGACCAGAACGGGAACGAGGCCCCCTCGGTGTCGTCGAGGCGGTGCGCCGCCGAGGTGTCGAGAGGGCGCACCCAGATCGACTTGATCCCGTCGGCGCGGGCCACGAAGGCGACCTGCCTTCCGTCGGGCGAGATGACCGCCGGTCCGGCGAAATCGCCGGTGACGTCGAGGGCCACCTTCTCCGGCGGCAGGATGACGGCGCGCAGGACCGGCTGCGGCGCGGGCCCGGGGGCGCGCATCAGCATGAAGCCCGCCGCAACCGCCAGGATCGAGGACAGCGCGGCCACACCCCAGGCGAGACGCGGGTCGCCCCGGAGCCGCCCGCGCCGTCCGGCGACGGCGGCCGCGGCCGGCGTGGAGCTGTCGGCGGCGATGAAGCGCAGCTGCAGCAGCAGGTCGTGCGCCGACTGGAAGCGCTCGTCCGGATCCTTCGCAAGACAGGTGCGGATGACGCGATCGAGGGCGGCGGGGGCCGCCGGGCGCAGCGCGGTGATCGGCGGCGGCTCGGCGGCGAGGATCGCGGCGATCACGCTGGCCTGCGTCTTCCCCTCGAACGGACACCGGCCGGTCGCCATCTCGTAGAGGACGGTGCCGAAGGAGAAGATGTCGGCGCGCGCATCGGCCTCGGCGCCCTCGATCTGCTCCGGCGCCATGTACTGAAAGGTGCCGACGATCGTGCCTTGCGCCGTGAGCGGCTGCGCCTGGGTCGGCATCGCGGTCATCGAGTCGACGGCCAGGCCTGCACGCCGCTCCTTCGCCAGGCCGAAGTCGAGCAGCTTCGCGCCGCCCTTGGTCAGGATGATGTTGCCCGGCTTGAGATCGCGGTGCACGACGCCCTGCCGGTGCGCCTTGTCGAGGGCATCGGCGACCGCGATGGCGATGCGCAGCAGCTCCGGCGTCGGCAACGCGCCGCGTGCGAGGCGCGCCGCGAGCGTGTCCCCCTCGAGGTACTCCATGACGAGGAAATCGACCGACCCGCCGGGGTCTTCCTGGCGCCCGACGTCGTACAGGCTGCAGATGTGCGGGTGCTGGAATCCGGACAGGGCCCGCGCCTCGCGCTCGAAGCGCGCCCGGAGATCGGGGTTCGACGAGACGTGCGCCGGCAGGACCTTGATGGCGACGATGCGGTCGAGCCGGGTGTCGCGCGCCTTGTAGACCTCGCCCATGCCGCCGGCCCCGATGGGGGCGAGGATTTCGTAAGGTCCGAGCCTGCTCGCGACGTTGAGCGCCATGATGCCGACGATTATAGACGGTTCGCCTGGTGTGCCGCGTCGGGGGAGCCGCAGGTGGACGGAGTTGTCATGAGGGACAGGCGCATCCTCGACACCCCGGGTGTAGGATTTCTCATGGCGGATCCTGCGAATGACCTTCGCAAGCTCACCTCCCCTCGCCTTGCTGCCGCGGTCATCGGCGCCGTGGGATTTGCAGTCTATGCCGGGACTCTTGGCTACGATTTCGTCTACGATGACGTCAATCAGATTCTCGAGAATCCCTGGATCTGGAACCCGCGTTTTCTGCTCAACTTCTTCACGAAGGCCGTCTGGTCGTTCAAGGATACCGGGCCTTCCAACTATTACCGTCCTGTTCAGGTTCTGCTTTATTTCCTGGATGCGCAGATCTTCGGGCGACATCCCTTCGGCTTTCACCTCACGAACGTCCTGGTCCATGCTTTCTGTTCGGCCGTGGCTTTTCTCCTCCTGCGCCGGGTCACCGGAGAGAGACGCGCGGCCTTGGCCGCGGTTCTCTTCGCGGTGCACCCGGCCCATGTCGAATCGGTCGCCTGGATCGCGGGCTCGACCGATGTCGACTGCGCGCTGCTCGTGTTTTCATGCCTGCTGGCCTGGTCCCGCGCACATGACGCGTCCGTGCGTCGCCCGGCGGCCCTGGTGGCGTGTTCGGGGCTTCTGTTTTTCCTCGCCCTCCTGGCAAAGGAGACCGCCGTCGTGACGCCGATCCTGGCGCTCGGTCTGCTTCCCATCAGCTCGCGGGCCCGCCCGCAACGCGTCAACGCCAGGTGGCGCGAGGCGGCGTGGGTCATGATGTCGTTCGGAGCCGCCCTGGCTCTCTACGTTCCTGTTCGCCTGCATGCCTTGGGCGGCCTGCATCCTCTGGTCAGGCACGCGGGCTTCACGATGCCCCAGGTTGTGGCGAACGGTCTCGCCCTGGTGCCACGCTACCTCGTGCTCGCGTTCTTTCCCTGGAAGCTGATGCCGGACCGCGTGTTTGTTCCCGTAGCCAGCCTTCTTGACCCGGCTGCAGTGATGGGGGCACTCATCCTCGCTGGCGCCCTGGCGGCGGCTGTCGCCCTGGGCCGATCCGCGCCAACCGCGACCTTTGGGATCGGCCTTCTCGTGTTGCCGCTCTTGCCGGCGCTGCAGGTCCAGTACGTGGGCCCAAGCGCCCAAGCTGACCGCTACCTGTATATCCCGTCGCTGGGCGCGTGCCTGCTCCTGGTGGAAGCCCTGGCCTGGGTGCGGAGACGTCTCACGGGTCCTGTGACGCGGAACGTTTTGGCCGCGGGGTGCGTCCTCGTCAGTGTGACTGCGGCAGCCTGGACGATGACAGCCGCGACCATGTGGAGGAACAACGAGTCCCTCGCCCGCGCGGGGATTGCGCTCGAGCCGCGATCGGTGATCATGCGCCTCATCCTGGCCCATGTCCTGGACGAAGCGGGCCGCCTCGATGAAGCGTACGGAGTCGCGAGGCAGGCGATTGACATCGACCCTCTCGATCATGGGGCAGCAGCGCTCGCTGCGGACCTGCGGATCCGAAGTGAAGCAAAGACCCCGGAGAGCCAGATTGCGATGTACCAGAAGCTCCTTGCCGCCGATCCAGGGCCGTCTTACGTTTGGACCAATCTCTCGATTGCCTGCGTCCGCGCCGGCCGTTACCAGGAAGCCAAGGATGCCGCGGAACGCGCCCTGGAGTCCGATCCAAACAACACGGAGGCCCTTCTGAGCCTCGGAACGGCGAAGGGGAGTCTCGGAGATTTTGCAGGACAGCAATCGGAGGCGCTTCGCTTGCTGCAGATCGACCCGGGCTTTGCGCAGGGGTGGTTGAACCTCGGTGTTGCGCGACTCGGTCTGGGCGCCCTTGATCAAGCCGAGGCGGATCTGAGCCACGCCATGGATCTCGACCCCAAACTCGCTCGGGCCCACCTCTACCTTTCATTGATCGCTTCACGCCGAACGAACTCCCAGGAGGCCCTGCGGCAGGCCGAGCTCGCCTCCCAGCTCGATCCTTCCGACGCCGAAATCTGGAACCACCTCGGAGTGATGCTGGCGCGGTCGGGAGACTTGGAAGGTGCTCGCAGCGCCTGGGAACGAGCGCTATCGATCGATCCCGGCAACCAATCCGCCCTGGGAAACCTCGAGCGTCTCAAAAGCGGCCCAACGAGGGCCCAGCCCGCTATCCGGGCGAACGAGTGAGCGCTTCTTTCGCGGAGCCGCGGGTTGCAGATCGGGCATGGGTGCGGCCAACCAACGCAATGCGCCGATATCGGCTGTGCTCTGTCTTCAGTGTCGTGCCTGTCCTCGGCGCGCTTGCTTGCGCAGCCGCGGCTCAAGTCATGTTTCCATCGGCTTCAGCCGCTGCAACGGGGTCGGCAGCCCCCGGCGCGTCCGCCCTGGACGGCGTCGAGGTAACCTACGAGGATAGCCAGAAGATCACCTGGTACAGTCCGAAGATCGAACCGTGGAGGATGCTCGATTTCTGGATCTACCCCACCATCGCGCGCGCGGACGACGGGCCACGGAAGCTCCTCATTGTCATCATTGTGAAGGATCCCTCCAAGGGGCGTCCAACGTCGCTTCAAATAGAAGCCGGAGAGGAGGCCTGGATCGTCCCGGTCCTGGATTCGGAGAAAATCAAGACTCACGACTCGGGCTGCCGCGTGACCCAGACCATTTTCCTGCAGAACCAGGCCTCGTCGGTGCTGAAACTGGCCGATGCCACACAGGCCAGCATCGCTCTCGTGGGCTATCAGCACACCGTGCACTACACGATGACTGCTGACGACCTGGCAAACTTCAGGCGAATCGCTGCTCTGTGGAGCGCGCCGGTGCTGCCACCGATGCCGTCCAGACCGATCGAGGAGGGCGTGCCCGCAGGCACGGTGGCGGCCGGTGAGGGCGGCGTCACCAACCCTGTGCCCATCCGTTCCTCGAGGGTGGAGCCGCGGTTTCCCAGGTTCGCCCAGGGCAAGAGAGCCTACGGACCAGTCGTGCTCGGGGCGGTGGTCCACAAGGACGGCACCGTCGGTGAGATCGAGGTCAGGCAGGGTGCAGGCGGTGACTGTGGGTTCGAGGAATCGGCGATCGAAGCGGTCCGCAAGTGGCGCTACAAGCCCGCCACGGTGGACGGCCGGCCGGTCGATGTCTACTTCACGATAGTCGTCGACTTTGTCTACCGCAGATAACACGCAGTGGTTGACGGGCGGGGGAAATCGCATGCGCCGGCTTCGCCTGGACACGACCGCCCCTCGTCTCCATATTAGAGGGGTCCGCGGCGCTCTGTGCCGCTGGGAGGTCCCATGCGCTTCGCGAATGCACCCATTCTGATTGTCGCCCTCGCGTCGCTCGCTGCGGCGTGCTCGGCATCGGTGTCGTCCGGATCCGGCTCGGGCGGATTCGCCCGCGTGTCCCTCGACGGCACGAGCTACGAGGTGCGCGATGTGTCGATGACGCTCGAGCGGGGAGAGGATGCGTGGTTCCGCATCGAGGGGGAGCCCGCCACGCACCCGGACGAAGACTGCGTCCCTGGGCTGGACGGCGGCCTCGGCCTCTACGGCGACCTACCTTCATCCGTGCGCGGGACCGCCGACCTGGCGGGCAAGCGCCTGAAAATCGACTTCACCGGCGACGGCGACGACGCGAACTTCTGCTTCGTCGGCATGGGAGGGCTCGCGGGGGCCGAGGAGGCCTGGGTCACGATCGACTCGGTGGACGGGGATCGGGTCTCCTTTTCGATGACGGGCACCTTCCGGATCTACGACGAGAACGGTCAGGGGCCGCTGAAGGCTGCGACGTCGTCGGGGGTCGCCATCCTGCGGGGGGAGTCGTGACGAATTCGTAATGGAGCTCCTTGTCTCCGGCGGGCCGGGAACCTAGATTGTGCCCGTCTCGAGGAGGAGAGCCATGTCGCACATGCCTGCCCGTTCCATCGCCGTCCTGTCGCTGATCCTCCTTTGCGGTTGCGCGAGCACTCCGCCCGTGCGCCGTGCCTGGGTGGCTCCGCGTGTCGACCTGAAGCCGTACGAGATCATCGGGATGGTGGAGTTCACGTCGCCCAGCAAGGGGAAGCTCGCGGCGCTCACGACACGGCGCTTCGCCGAAGCCGCCCGCCGCGACCAGGACATGGTGCGGATGGTCGATATCGGCCCAAAGCAGGCGGCTCTGGCGTCGGTCGGCATGGGTCAATGGAACCCCGAGAGCTGCCGGGCGGTCGGCCACAAGCACGGCGTGCAGACGATGTTCCAAGGCAAGCTCACGGTTTCCGGCGTCCGTCCCAGCGTGCAGATCTCGGCCCTGTTCCGTTCCGGACAGGTGACCGCGCAGGTGGACGCGACGCTCGAAGTGGAGATGATCGAGGTGGAGACCGGCGCATCGATCTGGAGCCGCTCCGCCAGCGCGACCCGCACCGTCGGCCAGGTGAGCGTCTTCGGCGGCAAGGACTTCGTCTTCGACGCCGACGATCCCGAACGCGCCTACGGCGATCTGGTCGATTTCCTGGTGGCCAGGGTCGCGGCGGATCTCCAGGGAAGCTGGCAGACCCCGTAACCGCTGGATCAACGAGCGAGCAGAACGTCGAACTCGATCCGGACCTCGTCCGCGGCCCGGACGCCCATCTTCCCGGGCGGCTTGATGCCGAAATCGGTCTGCTTGACGACGGCTTCGCCGATGTAATGGCCGTCCTTCAGCCTCACCTGCACGTTCACCGGCCTGCTCCTGCCGCGGAGCGTCAAGTCGCCGTGCACGACCCATTGCCCCTCGCCGGTGGGCTCGGCCGAGGCGGACTTGTAGATGATGTCATTGAACCGCTCGCTGTCGAGCACCTGGGGGCCCAGCATCGTCTTCTGCACGGCCGCACGATCCTTTTCGGGTTCGTCCTTGTCGATCACCTTCAGGGCGCGCGCATCGACGTGCACCTCGACGGACGGATGGGCGCCGGTCACCACTCTGCCGATGTGGATGGGGCCGCGGATATCGTGTTCGTGACCCAGCCCCGAGAAGATTCCGGCCTTCCCCACGTGAATGCTCAGGGTGGACTGCTTCGTGTCGACGGCCTGCTGTTGAGAGTGGACGCCTGTCGCGAAAAGCGAGATCCCTGCTGCCAGGAGGACGGTCTTCATCGTTCGCCTCTCCTCTGTGCCGGCGCGCCCAAGTGTAGAATGTCCAGAGCGAGAAGTGAAGACAGGCGGGACAGGATCGTAAGGAGAGGCAGGTTGCGGTCGCCGGTCGATGCACCTCCGAGGGGCGGCCGCTGGCGCGATCGGCGCCATCTCGCGGCGCTGGCGATCGCCCTCGCCGCCGATGCCGTGCAGATCGGCCTGCTGCCCCTCTTCATGGAAGGGGCCCTTGCGCCCTGGAACGACGCGTTCGATATTGCCGTCGGGGCGACGATGGTCGCGATGCTCGGCTGGCACGTGGCGTTCCTGCCGGCGTTCCTGGGGGAGCTGGTGCCGTTCGCCAACCTGTTCCCGACGTGGACGGCGGCCGTCGTGTTCGTGGTCGCGAGAAGGAGATAGCATTGGCGCGCGTCGTTCGGTGTGAGCGACAGGAAGAGAGGGGGGCTCCCCTGGGTCGGATCGTGCGGGCGGTGGCGGTGGGTTGCGTGATCGGCGCTTCGATGGCGGCCTACGCCCACGGCGGTCCGCCGGCGGCCGGCGGCGCGAGGGTGGTGAACCCCGGGGTGGAACGGCACCGCGGCCCGGATCTCAAATCGAACGTGGCGCTGGTGATCGACGCGGAGCGGGGGGAGACACTGTACGCGAAACGCTCCGCGCTGGTCGCCCCGATCGCGTCCATCACCAAGCTGATGACCGCCATGGTCGTGCTGGACGCGCAGCTCCCGCTCGACGAGCCCATCGAGATCGACCGCGCAGACGTGGACACTCGCAAGCACACCCGCTCGCGGCTGCCGGTGGGGGCGCAGCTCGGGCGAGGGGAGCTGCTCGTGCTGGCCTTGATGGCATCCGAGAACCGGGCGGCGACCGCGCTGGCGCGGACCTATCCGGGAGGGACCGCGGCGTGCCTCGAGGCGATGAACCGCAAGGCGAACGAGCTGAGGATGCTGCGGAGCCGCTTCACCGACCCGGCCGGCCTCTCGGGCGAGAACGTGTCCAGCGCCGAGGACCTGTCCCGGATGGTCCTGGCCGCGGCGGGGTACCCGGCAATTCGCGAGGCCACGACCAGGTCCTTCCACTCGGTCACGCTCGCCGACGGCCGGGTGCTGGAGTTCCGCAACTCCGACGGGCTGGTGAACAACAAGACCTGGACCATCGGCCTGTCGAAGACCGGTTACATCAACGAGGCCGGGCGGTGCCTGGTGTTGCAGGCGGAGATCGCGGCGCGGCAGATCGTCATCGTGCTCCTCAATTCCTGGGGCAAGTACACGCGCCTCGGGGACGCCAATCGGATCCGCAAGTGGATGGAGGCCGCCGTTCCTCGTCCGGGAACGGTGGGCGAGACGATCCCGCGGGCCGAGCCGGCCCGCGCGGAGGGAGGGCGCTCGCGCCCCTGAGCCGGTCCGCCCTCCCGGAAGTCGTTACTCGCTCTCGTTCACGAGCTTGATCGCCAGGTCGCGACCCAGTCCCGTGTCCTTCGCGCGATACACCTCGCCCATCGCGCCCGCGCCGATGCTGCAGCTCGATTGCGTGTACACTATCAATGTCGGTTCGGCGTGTAGGGATCCAAATACTTCGTCGCGTGAATAGGAGGATGATCCTTGGCCAGTCTGCATCGTCGTGTCGGCAGCGAACTCATGACCCTGCGTCAGACACTCAAGGCGTTCGACCGTTCTCTTCGTCGCCTGACGCCCTTGCTGTCGGCAGGGGCTTCCTTGAACGGTTCGGCAAATGACAATGGGCGCTCCCGCCCCCGCCTCTCCGCCAAGGCCCGCGCCTCCATGGTCCTGCAGGGCCGCTACATGGGCTACATGCGGCAGCTGAAGCCGAGACAGAAGGCGCAGGTGAGGGAGGTCCGTGATGCCAAGGGGATTGCCGTGGCGATCTCGCGCGCCAAGGAGCTGGCCCGATCCCGGCGGCGCCTCCAATCCTGACTCGAAGGAACGATGATCTGCGAAGTGTGTCACCTCAGGCTGGGCTTTTCGGACCGACGCCTGGGCAGGACCATGCATCCTCCCTGCGAGGTGACGCGGAAAGCCGAACGCGATCGTGCCCGGGATAAATTCACTCCGAGCCCGTAAGCTCCGGCCGAGGGTGCATGATGCGGACGAAACGAGGAGGATCACTCATGAGAATGGCGGGGATGGCGCTCGTCGGACTCGGCTTCGCCGCAGCCGCCCTCGGCGCGGCGGCGAAGGCGCCGGGTGTGGGGGACGTCGCGCCGGCGTTCTCCCTCCCCGGCTCGGACGGGAAGAGCCACAGTCTCGCGGACTTCAAGGGGAAGCAGGCGGTCGTCCTCGCCTGGTTTCCCAAGGCGTTCACGGGTGGCTGAACGGCCGAATGCGCGGCGCTCCGTGCGAGCGGCGACAAAATCCGGTCGTTCGAGGTCGCGTACTTCGCGGCCAGCATCGACGACGCCGAGACCAACCGCAAGTTCGCCGAGTCGCTCGGCCTGGACTACCCGATCCTGAGCGACCCGGGCAAGGAGACCGCCCGCGCCTACGGCGTCCTGCAGGACGGCTATGCCGCGCGGCGCACCTTCTATATCGGCGTGGATGGCCGCATCCTGCGCATCGACCGCAGCGTGAAGCCCTCGTCGGCGGGTGAGGACGTGGCCAGGCAGCTGGAGGAGCTCAAGGTCGCCAGGCGGCAGCCCTGATCAGTTCCTCGCCGCGCGCCGGAACCCCACGGTCAGGATGAGGAGATTGCGCCTCGCCCGCCCCCGGCGCCCGGGGCGCCGGCCGGAGCCTGGCTGCCGGGGCCGGGCCGGGCGATCCTGTCCCGCTTCGCCCGGATGAGGTCGAGCAGCTTCGATGTCACCTCGCGCCCCGACGAATCGGCGGTCGTTCTCCGGAGCGTCTCCACGACAGCCTGCAGGGTCTCCATCTCGGACGCGTTGATTTCGCGGAGAGCGCGGGCCAGGTCGTTGATCGGTGCGAGCAGCTCCTGGAGGTTGTCGTCGCGCCGCAGCCGGGGGGCCGCGTCGTAGCGGCCGTCACGCAGCTGGAGCAACGTCCGCCGGAGGCTGAACCCCGCGCCGGCCGTCTTGTGGGACTGGAAGATACCGAGCGCGAAGACGCCCAGGATCATGACCACGGAACCCAGAGCCAGCTCCAAGCCCTGACGGCGGTCTCTCGCCTCGAGGGAGGGTCGCAGCTCCGGATTGACGACCAGGATGGACTCGGTGCTCGCCCTGTTCGTGAAATGGACGTTCAGGTTGACCAGGAAGAGCATGATCAGGGCGAGATTCACGATGAAAAGGGTGGCCCGCAGCTGGTACTTCCAGTTCACGATGTAGCGTCGTCTTCGGGGGATGAGCCAGCTCCACAGGCGACTGTCCGCGGGCCGATCGGGTCCCGCCGCTCGCGAGGCGCCCGCCTCAGTCTCGCTCGATCGAATCGATGGTGTCCTCCTCATCGGCTGGCCTTCGGAATGTGCAGGTCGTAGTGCGGATTGTGGGCCGCATCCGCCACGGTCGGCGGGCCGTCGTCCTCGACATAGACGTACAGAGCCAGGTCGCCATGGTCGTGCTGGCAGAGCACGACGAACCGGATGTCCTTCCCCGATCGGGGCGCGCCTCCCGGCGCCTTCTCGTTGAACGCGTCGAGATCGCCACCCTGTCCGCTGCCGGGATCGTTGTCATCGATCAGCTAGTAATAGGGGCCCGGCTTCACGCCGTGCCAGTACACCTTCCAGAAGGTGTCCGGAGCCGGAAGGCCGCCTTCGAGAAGGTCGGCATCGATCCGGGCCTGGATGGATCGAAGCTCGGCAAAGCAGCGCGCCAGCTGCGCCTTCTGGAGCTTTGTCATGGCCGCGTTCACCGCGAGGGAGGTCATGATGGAGATGACGAGGATCATGATGAGGACTTCGATCAGGGCGACGCCGGCGGGCTCGGAGTGTGACGGCGATGAGAGGTCCCGTGTCATCCCGGCGATCGCCTCGGTGGACCAGCGATTCCCGACGTGAACAGGCGCTGCTCCCGAAGACTTGGAAGGAAGGGCTGCTTCTGGAGCGCCTCGACTGGCGCCCATGCTACTGCAAGACGGGTGTCTGCGCGCGCCGATCGTGCTGCCTGGTCCGGCGTCGACGGTCGGCTCGGCGCCGGGGCGCGAGAAGCGGCCGGCGGTGCCGCCGGCCTCGCTTTCAGCAGGGAGAGTTGCTGCAGGGCCCCTGGTGCCGTGTCGAGGCTGGCGGGCGACTCAGAACTGATAGACGTAGCCGGCGTAGACGCCGCCCATGCTGAACTTGGCCGTCGTGCCCTGGCTGGTCTTGAACTCCAGCTGCGGATCGGCGCCGAGGTCGAAGATCAGAATGTGGTGCCCGTCGCCGATCTCGACTCCCGCCCCCAGGCTGATCGCGGTGGCGCTGTCGTCGATCTGCGTCCGGCCGAGACCCGACAGCTTCCCCTTGAGCTTCTCCTGCACGCTGATCAGGGAATAGCCGCCGTGCACGAACAGGCGGACCACGCCGCGCTGGTTGAACACGTAGCCTACGCTGGCTTCGAGGCGCGTCAGGTCGTAGGAGTCGACGGCCGGCTCGGCGCCGAGGCCCAGGTCGGTAAAGGCGAACACCTCGTCCGACGAGATGCCCGCATTCACACGGAAGTAGATGCCGCGCCGCTGGACCAGGCCGACCGTCATGAAGATGCCCCGGGGATCGGGGCCGACCCCCCCGCTGTCGCTCGCGAAGTCCTGGATGGCCACGCCGCCACCCACGTCGACCTTGACCGGCTTTTCGGCGGCGAATGTTGGTGACGCGGTGACCGCCAGGAGGAGCAGGATAGCTCCGGCCCGCCCCAGGCCATGCCCTCGCCGCGTCCGCCCCATGATGCGTCAGATGTAAGGCCCGCCCGGTGAATTGTCAAGTGGGCCAGCGAGCGCCCCTCGCGCTGGGGCGGAGCAGAGGGCAGGCTGGCCCCCTCAAGGGAGATCGGCCGCCCCATCCCCCCGCCGATCGCCCGTGGCGGAGGTCGCCGTCTTCGATCCCGCCGCGCTCCCGGGCAGGTCGTAGACGTGGAGCTCCTTGCCCTGGAGATGGATGTCGAACCAGTTCGTGATGTGCTCCAGGCGCTCGACGCGATGCCAGGGATCGCCCGAGCGCGACAGCTCGTGCGACTCGCCCGGAAAGCGGACCATGACGACGGGGCGGCGAAGGTACTTCAGGGCGCGGAAGAGCTGCTCCCCCCCCGTGGCCGGAGGCGTTCGAAGATCCGCCTCCCCCTCGATGAGCATCAGCGGCGTCTTGATGTCGTTGACGTAGCTCAGCGGCGAACGGGCGCGGTAATCGTCGGCCTGCTCCCAGGGCGCCCCCTTGAACCACGTCGGCTGGAACAGCGTGAAATCGGCGGTGTACCACCAGGCCGACCAGTCGGCGATGGAGCGCTGCGAGACCGCCGCGGCGAACCGGGACGTGTGGCCGATCAGCCAGTTGGTCAGGACTCCTCCTCCGCTGCCACCGGTGACCCCGACCCGGCGCTCGTCGACGTAGCCGCGCCGGACCAGGTCGTCCACGCCCGCCAGCAGATCCCGGGCATCGTCGCCGGGATAGCGATACTGAATGACGTTGCCGAACTCCTGGCCGTAGCTCGTGCTGCCCCGGGGATTGGGATACAGGACGACATAGCCCCGGGCGGCCATCGTTTGCATCTCGTGAAAGAAGTTGAAGCCGTAGGCGGCGTGCGGCCCGCCGTGGATGTTCAGGATCAGCGGATACTTCCTCCGGGGATCGAAATCCGGCGGCTTCTGCACCCAGGCCTGGATTTTCGTGCCGTCGAAGCTCGGGTACCAGATTTCCTCCGGCTCGGTGACGCGGAGCCCGGAGAACAGCTCCTGATTGACGCGGGTCAGGCGGGTGAGCTTGCCGTCCCCCCCGACGAGGTGGAGGTCCCCGAGATCGGTCGGCGTCGTGATGAGGGCGACGATCCGGGAGCCGTCCGGCGTGGCGGTCCAGGCGGAGACCTCCTGCCTGCCGGCGGTGACCATCTGCGCCTGGCCGCTACGGACGTCGAAACGCCGCAGATTCGCGGTCCCCTGGTCGGCCACCCGGGCGATCACCGAGCGCCCCTCGTCGGCCCAGAACGGCAGGGACTGCGCCCCGCCGCGCGGCGCGTGCTGATCGCTGATGATCCCCCCTCCCACCTCCCGATCCAGGCCGGGAGCGACCGCCTTCGGCCTGGAGCCCGGCCCCGGCTCCGCCACGAACAACTTCGACTGATCGTAGGACCGGGGCGGACGGTTGATCTCTCCGACGAAGGCGACCCGGCGTCCGCCGGAATCGAAGCGGAACGCCCCCACGGTCCCGTCCATCGAGACGAGGCGCGAGACCTCTCCGCCCGACGCGGGCACGGAGTACAGGGCCGAGGAAGGAAGCTGGTAGTACGGCTCGAGGCTGCGATCGGACGTGAAGTGGATCCGGGACCCGTCATGCGACCAGACGGGGGGCCCCTCGTCGTAGGGACCGGACGTGACCCGCTTCGGCGACGCGTCCGCGCCGGGGGCGGCCGGCACCGCGATGGTCCAGATGTGGGAGTGGCGATCGGGATCGAAGTACCCGTCGTTGTCCTCGCGGTAGACCGCCAGGGTGACGACCCGCACGTCGCTCTCCCGTTCGGGTTCACCGTCCCCGAGTTTCTTCTTTTTCGCTTCCTTCGCGAGGTCCTCGTCGGTGGTGCTGCTGAGAAACGCGATCGTCCGGCCGTCCGGGGACCAGGCGGGCGCCCCGGCCCCCTTGGGAAGCGAGGTGAGCGGCCACGCCTCCCCTCCGCTCATCGGCAGCACGAACAGCTGCGGGGGCTGCGGCTTGCCGTCCTTCTCAGCCGAGCGCGCGAACACCAGCCTGGTGCCGTCCGGCGACCAGCGCGGGCCGCCGTCCCGGGGGCCGCCGGTCAGCCGTCGCGGCGCGTCCCCCTTCGTCGAGACCGTCCAGATCTCGGTCGCGTACCCGTCCTTCTTCTCGTTCACCTGCACGCGCACGAATACCACGCGCGAGCCGTCGGGCGAGATCTGCGGGTCGGCGATCCAGACGAAACGGAAAAGATCCTGTTCCGTGATCGGCCTCGTCCCGGCGGCGGTCGAGCTCGAGACGGCGAAGACAAGCACGAGACAGAGCAGCATGGTGCAGACCGCGGAGTGTCGGCGCATCCTGTCCTCCTGGGAAAGCCGCCATGTTACTCGACCGGACCGTGCGCGGATAGTCGTCCTTGAGGCCGTGATGCCCACGCGGCCGTCAGGTCATCGAAGGCGGATCCTGCAGGCGGACGAGATCGCGGGAGGCCGAGCGCACGATCAGGATGATCGCGGCGATCATCGCTCCCGGCGCCGCCGCCACCCACCAGGCTTCCTGGAGCACCTCGCGACCCGAGGCCAGGATGTCTCCGAGGGAGACGGCGGGCGGCGGGACCCCGAGGCCCAGGAACGAGAGCGCCGACTCCAGCACGATCGTGTCGGCAAGCCGGAGCGCGGCGAACACGGCGAGCACCGGGGCGATCTGAGGCACGAGGTACCGGAGGACCAGGCGCGGGACCGAGCTGCCTGCGGCGCGGGCCGCCTGCGCCGGGCCGCTCTCCCGGAAAGCCAGGGCCTCGGCGCGGACGATCCGGGCGAGCCCCGTCCAGGTCGTTCCGCCCAGAACCAGGACGAGGACCGGGATCGAGGGTCGAAAGAGGGCGGCGCAGACCAGAACCAGGAGCAGTCGCGGAATGGACATCAGGACCTCCACGCCGCGCATCAGCATCTCGTCCCACAGCCCCCCGGCGAGCCCGGCGAGCGCGCCGGCGCCGATTCCGACGAGAAGGGCCAGCATGACGCACAGGGCGGCGAGACCGACCGAGTGCCGCATGCCGTAAAGGAGCCGGCTCAGGAGGTCCCGTCCCAGCGCGTCGGTTCCCAGCAGATAGAAGCGCGGCGAAGGTTTCTCCGTGACGTCCGCAGCGGGCAGCGTCTGCCTTCGACCGGCCCGGTCGAAGGCCCAGCCGTCGGGTGTCTGGTGCAGGCCGGTAACGATGAGCGTGCGGTGCGGTCCCGCCGCGAGAGCCTGGGCCCGGGTCCACGGCCGAAGCAGGCGGGCCCCCGCGACGTCTTCCTGTTCTTCCGGCGGATAGGGCGCGATCCAGGGCCCGGCGAGGGCGAGGAGGGCCACCACTGTGATCGTCCAGGGGCTCCTCCGGCGGAGACGCCGGGCGCCGTGTGTCACGGGCCCCGGACTCACGTCTGGGCCTCCCGCGCCCGCGGATCGAGGGCGGCTGCCGCGAGATCCGCCAGCAGGCCACCGGCCGCGACGAGGAGCGACGAAAGACACGTGCATCCGAGGATGAGCGGCACGTCGCGGGCCAGGACCGCCTGGTAGGCCAGGCGCCCCAGCCCGGGCCAGGCGAACAGGACCTCGATCGCCACGCTTCCTCCGAGGAGCCCCGGAAGCGCCACGCCGAGCAGCGCCGCGACCGGAAGCAGGACGGCCCGCAGGGCATGCCGCATGTCCGCCTGCCTGCTTCCCAGGCCGCGGGCGCGGGCGGCGCTGACGAAACCGCGCCCGAGCGCGTCGCGCATCTGATCGCGCACGTACAGGGCGATCCCGCCGGCGGCCGGCAGGACGAGAGCCAGGCAGGGAAGCGCCAGGTGGCGCAGCGTATCGAGGAGCCGCGACAGGGCCGGAAGATCCACGGAATCGATCGAATGCATCTGGGAGGCGGGGAGCCAGCCGAGCCTCACGGCCATGAGCCACGCGAGCGGCAGCGCCAGGCAATAGGAGGGGACGGCGTAGAGAGCCGCAGCGGCCAGCGACACGACGCGGTCGGCGAAGCCCGAGCGCGAGCGGGCCGCCGCGACGCCGGCGGCGAGCCCCAGGGCGAATTGCAGGACGAGCGCCGGTCCGGCAAGCACCAGGGTGTTGAGGGCCGCGTCGCGGACCAGGCCGGCTGCGGGCTGTCGATAGGACCAGGAGGTACCGAGGTCCCCCTGGAGCAGGCCCCCGAGCCAATCGAGATATCGCACGTGGAAGGGTCGGGTGGTGCCGAAGGCCTCGTGCAGGCGGGCGGCCGTCCTCACGCTGACGCCCGGCTCGCGAAGCCTGTCGAAGGGGTCGCCGGGCGCAGCCTCGACCAGGAGGAAAACGAGGGTGGTGGCCGCCCAGACGAATGGAATGGTCGACAGCAGCCGGCGAGCCACGAACCCGATCACGCGGAGATATTCGGCGCACAGGCCGCCTGCCGTCAAGGTGCGTCCGGGGCGCCCCGCCCGCAGATCCGGACCCATCCATGATCTCCCCGAGGTCTTTTCGGGAGTTCACCTGATTTCCCCCGGGGAATCTCCGGTGCATTCTTTGGGGTGAACGCGGGGATGTCGATGCGACGGTATGGGATCCTGCTGGTGTTGGGATTCGCGGCGGTGCTGCTCGCCGGCATCGGGGGCGGTCCCGCGGCGCGCCGTCCCGGGCCCAGCCGCCTGGTGATCGGGGTGCGCGGCGACGTGACGTCCCTCAACGTGTACACCGCGGCCAGCGCCTTCGACCAGGAGATCGCCGATCTTCTCTATCCCAGGCTCGCCTACGAGGAGGATGATTTCCGGCAGGGGCCGCCGACCTTCCGCGCCGGGGTGGCGTCGTCATGGGACCAGTCTCCCGACGGCACGCGCCTCACTTTCCACCTCGATCCGCGGGCCGTCTGGAGCGATGGGCGGCCGATCACCGCGGACGACGTCCTGCTGTCGCATCGCGCGGCCAGCAGTCCGGACGTCGCCTGGGCCGGGATCGACGTGAAGGAGTTCATCGACGGCGTCGCCACCCCCGATCCGCGGGCCGTCACCTACCGCTTCGTCCGGGACTACCCGTACGAGCTCATGGACGCGGTGGAGGGGAACATCCTCCCGGCGCACGTGTTCGACCAGACGCCCCTCTCCGAATGGCCGAAGCGCGCCTTCCTGGAGGCTCCGGTCGCCGGGGGCCCGTTCGTCCTGAAGCGCTACGAGCGTGGCGCGCTGATCGAGCTGGCGCGCAACCCCCTGTATTTCAGGGCTCCGCTGCCTCGGCTCGATTCCGTCGTCTTTCGCGTCATTCCCGACGAGGAGACCCTCCTCAATGAAGTCGTCTCCGGCGGCATCGATGTGATGGAAAACGTGCCCCCCGGCGCCGCCGCCCGCGTCCAGGCGTCCCCCCGGCTCCGCCTGGTGCGCGTCCCCGACCTGTCGTACACGTTCATCTGCTGGAACACGGCCCGGCCCCTGTTCTCGGATTCCCGCGTGCGCCGGGCGCTGACCATGGCGATCGACCGCGAGGCGATCATCGAGGGTCTTCTGCCCGGAGTCGGACGACCGGCGGCCGGGCCGGTGCTGTCCTTCATGTGGGCGCGCGATCCCGAGCTCGAGCCCGTGCCGTTCGATCCCGACGCCGCCCGGCGCCTTCTCGAAGAGGCGGGCTGGCGGGATCGGGACGGCGACGGCCTGATCGATCGCGACGGCCGGCCGTTCCGCTTCGAGCTGGAGACCGACCAGGCCTCCGGCCAGCGGTCGGCGGTCGCCCGCATGGCAGTCGCCCAGCTCCGCAGGATCGGAGTCGAGGCGGTGCCGCGACTCTTCGAATCGGGGGCCTTCGTCGCGCGGCACGAGGCGCACGAATTCGATGCCTTCGTCGGATCGTGGCGCGAGTCGACCAAGGTCGATCTGAAGAGCAATTTCCACAGCGCCTCGCGCGACGCCGGATACAACTACGGCGGATATTCGAGCCCGGACCTCGATCGGCTCATCGATCGGGCGCGCGCCGAGCGCGATCCCCGGGCGGCGCGGCCCCTCTGGATCGCGGCGCAGCGCATCATCGTCCGCGATCAGCCGTACACCTTCCTCTTCGAGCGCGATCGGCTGCACGCGGTCGATCGCCGCCTGCGACTGGCCCGCGTCAGCCCGCGAAGCCTTTATGCCGGGCTGGAGGAGTGGTCGCTCGAGGCGACCGAGGAGCCGCACCCATGAGCGAATCCTCGACCCGGCCCGTCGCCAAGCTCCAGCCTCCCGCGACCGGCCCCCTCCACCTGCGCCGCCCGCGGCTCATGGATCGGCTGCACGCCGGGCTCGAGAAGCGGGCCACGGTCGTCCTGGCGGGGCCGGGGTACGGCAAGACGGCTCTCCTGGCGCTCTTCCTCCGGGAATCCGGTGAGGATTCGGTCTGGCTCTCGCTCGACCCGTCCGACCGCGACCCCTTCGTATTCTTCCGCAACATCGTGCAGGGGTTTGCGGAACACGTGCCGGAAATGGGCGAGCGCAGCCTGAGAGCCTATGAAGACCTGCGGTCCCATCCGCTGGAAGCCGAGCGCCTGGCCGACGTCTTCATCGACGACGCGGAGGAATTGCTCGGCGGACGCATCGTCCTGGTGGTCGACGGCGTCGAGCACCTCGAGGGCTCCTCATCCTGCGTGCAGGCGCTGCGGCGGCTCGCCCTCTGCCTGCCCGGCGCCATTCACCTGGTCCTGGCGGGGCGCTCGCTGCCGGACGTCGGCATCGAGAATGGGTCGGCGGGAGACGCGGTCACTCGGATCGAAGGAGACGAGCTGCTGTTCACGCTCGACGAGACACGCACGCTGCTGCGGGACGCCTTCGGCCTCCGGGTGCGGCCGGACACCGTCGGCCGGATCCACGCCCGCACCCGCGGCTGGGTCACGGCCCTGCAGCTCCTGCGGCAGACGGCACGGCTCGAAGCGAGCGCCACCGACCCGCCGGAGGGCCTGTTCGCGCGCACGGAATCGGAGATCTTCGACTATTTCAGCGAGGAGGTCTTCGCCTCCGAGACCGTCGAGGTGCGGGAGTTCCTGCTGGGATCCTGCCCGCCCCAGGTCGTCGACCCCGAGGTCTGCTCCGAGGTCCTCCAGAAATTCGAGGCGGGCAGCCTCCTCGCGGATCTGGCGCGCCGGCACATGTTCATCTCGGCCCTGGAGGGCCGAGGAAGCTACTACGCCTACGATCCCCTGTTCCACGATTTCCTGCGCCGCAAGCTCCGCGCCGCGCGCGGCCCCGAAGGGAGCAGGGCGCTCGAGCTGCGCTATGGCAGGGCGTTCGCGCAGCGCGGCGACTTTCCCCGGGCCCTGGCGCACTTCCTGGCGGCCGAAAGCCTGAAGGAGACCGCCGATCTCCTGCAACGCCGGGGCGATGCTCTGCTGCGCGCCGGGATGTCGGGAGCGGTCCGCGAGGCGGCGCTCTTTCTTTCATTGCGCGGCGCGCGACCGCCGATCGCGGCGGCGCTTTTGGGTGAGGCCTGCCGGCTGGCGGGAGACCACACCGCCGCCATCGCGCACTTCCAGGCCGCCCTGGATGCGCGCGGCGAAGGAGCCGGGGAGATCACCGGCCACGATCGGGCCGCCGCCTTCCAGGGGCTGGCCTACTCCCTGTCGAGGCTCGGCGAGATGGCGCGCGCGGAGGTGAGCGCCGCGCAGGCCCTGGCGGAGGTCGGGAGCGAGGACCCCGGCCTGCGGGCTCGCGTCCTGAACACGCTGGCCCTCGTCCGCTGGCGGCAGAAGCGCCTGACCGAGGCCCTCGCGCTCTGGGAGGAGGCCTTGGTCCTCGCGCGGCAGGCGGCGGATGACCATCTCGTCCTCATGATCGCCCACAATCTCGGCCTGCCGCACGCGGCGGCCGGCGATTTCAGCCGCGCCAGGGAGTGCTTCCGCAGCCTGACTGGCCCGGACAATCCGCGGCTGGGGCCGGAGGAGGGGGCGGCCTACCTGAACCTCTCCCGCATCGCGAGGCTCCAGGGGGACTACGTCGGCGCGGCGACGCTTCTCGGCGACGCGCGCGAGATCGCCCAGATGCGACGGCTTCAGGGGCTGCTCGCCGACGTTCTCGAGGAGGAAGGGAACCTCTGTCGCGACCGCGGCGACCTGGAATCGGCGAGCGAGCGGTACGCCCGGGCAGGGGCCGCGCTGTCGGACCTCGGACGGCAGGACCTGCTCGACAGCCTCGCGGGCGAGGAGGCGATCCTGGCCGCCCGACGCGGCAACCATGGCGAGGCGGAAACGCTGGCTGCGGAGGCGGTGGCCCGCCGGCGCGCCGCCGGTGACGAGGAGGGCGTGGCCGCCGCGCTCCTGGCGCTGGGCGAGGTGCGCGTCTGCGCCCGTGCGGCCTCGCGAGCCATCCGGGTGCTCGCCGAAGCGGCCGCTTACTTCTCCGCGAGCGGCCGGGCGTACCAGGAATGCATGGCCCGGCTCTGGCTCGCGCTGGCCCGCCAGCTGGAGCGCGATCGGCACCGCGCCGTCGCGCAGGCCCTGAGGGCGCTGGAGATCGCCGCGCGCTATGACTATCGGGCGCAGGTGCTGCGGATCGCGGCCCAGGACGCCGATTTCCGTGACTTGCTGGCGTCGCTCGCGGATGCGCCGGGTTACCTCCAGATGGCTTCGGCCGGAGGCCTTTGGGAAGCCGGCGCCGCGAGGCCTGTGGCGACTCCATCATCCGGCGTGCCCGGCGCGATCGTCATGGTGGCGGATGCCGTCGGGGCCGTCGACCTGACGGTGCGGCTGCTCGGGCCGATCGAGGTGTACCGGGACGCGGCTCACCGTATCCCGGGGGACCCGGGCGTCCGGCGCGCGCTCGGGGCGTTCTGCTGCCTCGCCGTGGCTCGCGACCATCGCGTCACCCGGGAACAGCTCGCCGAGGCCCTGTGGGGAAATGCGCGGCCATCCGCGATCGAGCGCAATTTCCACTCGACCATCTCCCTGCTGCGCCGGGCGCTCAACCATGGTCACCATGTTCCGAAGAACTTCATCCGCTGCGAGCAGGGGGCCTATCTCCTGAACCCGGCCTACCGCTACGACATCGACGTCGAGACCTTCGAGGAGCTCGTGCGCTCCGCCCGCCGCAACGCGTCGAGCCAGGACGCGGCGGGGGCGCTCGCCGACTATGCGGCGGCGATCGCGCTTCACCGCGGTCCGCTGATGGACGGGGAGCGCGACGACTGGATCGGGGCGCCGAGGGCGTTCTACGAGACCCTGTATTTTGCCGCCCTGGGGGAGGCGGCCGCCCTTCGTCTGCGGCGCGAGGATGCCGAGCGCGAGGCCGCCTGCTTCCGCATCATCGTCGAGCGGAACCCGCTCGACGAGCGAGTCTCGTGTCGCCTGATGCGGGCCCTCGGAGAGATCGGCGACCGCGAGGGGCTGGACAGGGAGTTCAGCCGGCTCAGGCAGGCCCTCGCCGACGACCGGGGCGCGGGGCCGCGCGCCGGGACACGCCGCGCCTACCAGGACGTGCTGAAGAGAATGAGGGAGGGACGGGGCCGATCGGTGCCCGCGGCCCGGAAGCCGGCGCGCCCAGCGCTCCGCAGACGCCCGGATGGCGCCAGGACCTGACGGCCGTCTTGCCTACCGAGACGGCGTGGATGGCGGAACCATGATGCTTCGCTTGTGCTCGCGTGGTCGGGCCCTGGTGCTCGGCCACCTGCTCACCTCGCTCCTGCTGTTCGCCCCGCCGACACTGGCCGGGCCCTATGTCACCGAGACGTCCGGCATTCGCTGGAACGATACCGGAGGGATCCGCTGGAACGATACCGGGGGGATCCGCTGGAACGACGCCGGAGGCATCCGCTGGAACGACACCGGAGGGATTCGCTGGAACGACACCGGGGGTCTCCTGTTCAGCGACGCGACGGGCCTTCACTGGAACGATCCTGGAGGAATCCGCTGGAACGACGTCGGCGCGCTCCTGTTCGATGGCGCCCTTCAGACCGGAATCGCGAGCATCGACCTGGAGCTCCTGAGCCGGCTGTCGTTCCTGCCCGACACATCCTGGCTCAACGTCATCGTCACCTACCGCTCGGCGCCGACGGCGTCCGACCTGGCCGATCTCCAGGCCCTGGGGATCCTGGGCGGTACCCGGTTCCGCCGGCTTCCGATGGTCGTGGTGAACGCCACGCGCGATCAGATTGTCCGCATCGCGGCCCTGCCGGCGGTCCGTTCGGTGTTCGCGGATCGCACGCTGTCGTGGCTCGACGCGGAAAGCCGGGCGCTCATCGGCCTGGACGAGGTCGCGGCCGATCTGTCCCTTCCCCGGCCGGGGGGCCTGCCCCTGTCGGGCGCGGGCGTCACCATCGCGGTGCTCGACTCCGGAGTGGACGCGACGCACCCCGACCTGCCGTTCGGGAGCAAGGTCACCGGGAACGTGCGTCTGGCCCCCGCCACGGGCGTCGGCCTTGGCTTCAGTTACCCGGTGGCGGTGGAGGGGCTCCCCGACACGGACCTGGTGCTCGGCCACGGCACCGCGGTCGCCTCGGTGGCGGCGGGGACGGGGCTGGCGAGCGGAGGGGTCCATCGGGGCGTCGCTCCCGGAGCGTCGATCCTCGGGCTCTCCGCCGGGGACCTGTTCATCGTGCACGTCCTGGAGGGGTTCGACTACATCCTGGAAAACGCCGCGCGCTACGGCGTGCGGGTGGTGAACTGCTCGTGGGGCACCGAGGGCTGGTTCGATCCCGACGATCCGGTCAACATCGCCACGCGCCTTCTGTACGACGCCGGAATCACCGTGGTCTTCGCCGTGGGCAACCAGGGACCCGCCGCCGACACCCTCAATCCCTACGCGGCGGCCCCCTGGGTCATCGGCGTCGCCTCGTCGCGCAAGGACGGCCGGCTGTCGGCATTCTCCTCGCGCGGCATCTTCGAGGAGGTGCTCTACCACCCGACGATCATGGCGCCGGGCGAGGCGATCACCGTCGCAAGCCCCGTGGTGCTCAATGGCGGAGCCTACTATGCAACCGAGAGCGGCACGTCGTTCGCCGCCCCGCACGTGGCGGGGGTCGTGGCGCTGATGTTGCAAGCACGGCCCGACCTGACCCCGGGGGCGATCAAGCGGTTGTTGCAGGCGACGGCCACTCCGGTCCTGGTCCGTGACCGCTCGGAGGTCGGAGCCGGCCTGCTCGATGCCTGGGCCGCCATCACGGGAGGAGTCGATCCGGCGAGGCCGTTCGGAACCCACATCCCCGGCTGGCTCGACGAGCGTCCCTACCGCATCGAGCACCGGCCGGCGATCGTGACCCGCGAGGTCCTGCCCGCGGGAGGGCGGCTGTCGCTTCCGGTCACCGTGGAGCCGGGCGCCCTGTCCTGGCAGGCGCTCCTCGCCTGGGGGACGCTCCCCGGCCTGAACGATCTCGATCTGGTCGTCTTCGATCCCTCCGGGCGGGAGCTGGCGCGCGGCGACTCCTTCGACGGCCTGTCGCTCTTCGGTCGTGCCGAGGGGGCGCACCTTCTGGGCGCGATTCCCGAGACGCTCGACGTGGAAACCTACTTCAAGCCCGGAAGCGGGCTCGCCGATCAGGAGTTCCAGATGCGCCAGGAGAACGCCGTGGCCGTGGTGACCGACTACACCGACGTCGCGGGGCTTCCGCCCGACGACCGCGACACGGTCACGCGCGCGGTGGGCCGGAACGTCCTGATCGGGCGCGGAAACGTCTTCGACGCCTACGACGACCTGACGCGCGGCGAGCTGGCGCGCGCCCTCGCGCTGGCCGCCGGCCGGCCGCAGAGGATTCCCGTCAGGCCTTCGTTCAACGACGTCGGCACGGGGAACCCCCTCTTTCCCTACATCGAAAGCGTTGCCGGCTCGCGCGCCCGGCTGAAGCTCATCGATCCGAAGAACGCCATCTCCTTCGCCCCGATCGCCGGAGTCAGCCGCCTCGATTTCGCGGTCGCGCTCGTGCGAGGCGCCGGTCTCCAGGCCGAGGCCGAGGCTCGCGCCGGCGAGTCCCTCGGCTTCCTCGACCAGAACAAGATCCCCCTGGCGCTCCGCGGCTACGTCGCGGTCGCGGTGGAGCGGGGCCTCATCGACACAGTCGTTTCGGGAGGGGCCGTGAGTTTCGACCCGAAGGGGGACGTGCCGCGGATCGCGGCGGCCCGCTTCCTCCTCAGGCTGCTGGAGTTGAGGTAGCCCGCCCTCTCGACGCTCCCGTGCCGATCAGTCGATCCGCTTCAGCTCGACGCGGCGGTTCTTCGCTCGCCCGGAGGCGGTGTCGTTGTCGGCAACAGGCATGCTGTCGCCGTACCCCTTGGCGACCAGGCGCGAGCCGTCGACGCCCCGGCTCACGAGGTACCGCTTGACCGAGTCGGCCCGCGCTGCGGAGAGCTGCATGTTGTGGTCGGCGCCCCCGAGCGAATCCGTGTGCCCGGCGATCTCGACGCGGATGTCGGGGTAGGCGTTGAGCGACTGCGCCACGCGATCGAGGGTCGCGTGCGAGGACGCCGTCAGCGTGTCGCTGTCCGTCTCGAAGTTCACGCCTTCCAGGACAAGGGATCTCTTGCTGCCTTCGAAGAGGCGCGCGCCCTTCCCATGGGCGTGGGCCGGGAGCAGGCTCATCGTCTCCCAATCCACCACGCCGGTCCGCCGCAGGCTGTGGACGCGCTGGAAGTCCAGGAGGGCCGAGACCGTCGCCTTGTCGAGCTCCCCCTGCCTGTACGCCGAGGCATTGAGGTATCCGGCCTGAACGAGGATCGACTGGGCCTCGGCGATCGACCGGGGGGTCGAGTAGACGAAACCGGACTCCCCGTCGCGCATCATCGACGCCGGAGTCGCAACGAAGAGCCCGATCATCGCCGCGCATCCTAGCGCAGGCAGAAACACACGCAGGCGTCCGTGCTTCATGGAGTCCTCCCTTGAATCGGTTCTCCGTCCGACGGAGCGAGCGGATTTTACTACCGATTCCGGATCGAGGGAGAAACGCGGAGGGGACTCCCGTCTCAGTGCATGCCGGAGCCGCCCGACAGCTGCTTCACCAACTCCCCGACGACCGCCTTGGCGTCGCCGAACAGCATGAAGGTCTTGTCGGCGAAGTAGAGCTCGTTGTCGATGCCGGCGAAGCCGGGGTTCTTGCTGCGCTTGATGGCGAACACGGTGCGGGCCTTGTCGGCGTCGACGATCGGCATGCCGTAGATCGGGCTCCCCTTGTCGTAGCGCGCCTTGGGATTCACGACGTCGTTGGCCCCGACCACCAGGGCGACGTCGCATTGCGGCATGTCGGGGTTGATCTCGTCCATCTCCACCAGGTCCGTGTAGGGGATGTCCGCCTCGGCCAGGAGGACGTTCATGTGGCCGGGCATCCGCCCGGCCACCGGGTGGATGGCGAACTTCACCGTGATCCCGCGCTTCCGGAGCTGGTCGTAGAGCTCGCGCACCTTGTGCTGCGCCTGGGCCACGGCCATGCCGTACCCGGGGATGATGACGACCAGGCTGGCCTGCTCGAGAAGCTGGGCCGCGCCGTCGATCGTCTCGGACTTGTAGGCCTTCTGCTCGCCTCCGGCCTTGGCCGCCTCGACCGAGCCGAAGGCGCCGAAGAGCACGTTGGCGAAAGAGCGGTTCATCGCCTTGCACATGATGATCGACAGGATCAGGCCGCTCGATCCGTCCAGCGCGCCCGCCGTGATCAGCAGCTTGTTGTCGAGCACGAATCCCATGGCCACCGCCGAGAGGCCGGCGTAGGAGTTCAGGATCGAGATGACCGTCGGCATGTCGGCTCCGCCGATCGGGATGATCAGCAGCACGCCGAACAGGAGCGCCAGGCCGATGACCGCCAGGAACATCGCGGACGACCACGGCGCCGCGGGGTTCAGGACGAGAGCCACGCCGAGTCCGAGCGCCAGGAGGAACAGGGCGATGTTCGTGACGTTCTGCAACGGGTAGGTCACGGGCCTCTGGGGGACCCAGCGGATCTCCTGCAGCTTGCCGGCGGCCATGAGGCTGCCGGTGAAGGTCAGGTAGCCGAGGATGATCTCGGCGAGGATCGCGGTCATGCGGAAGGGCGTCAGGTGGGCCTGGTTCTCGCCCAGCCAGAGGAAGTACTCCGCCGTCCCGACCAGGCCGGCCGCGAGGCCGCCGAAGGCGTGCGACAGCGCGGTCCGCTGCGGCACCGCGGTCAGCGGGACCCGCGACAGGGGCCAGCCGACCAGGAATCCCGCGGCGATGGCCAGGACGATCCAGACGTGGTGCACGATGATCTGCGGCTGCGCCCAGGTGGCGAGCATGGCAATCAGCATGGCGATGACGCCGGCGAACACCCCGCGGCGGGCGCTCTTCGGATCGTTCATCCAGTGGAGGGCCAGGACGAAGAGCGCCGTCGCCAGGAGATACGACAGCTGGGTGAGCGCGTTGATCACTTCCGCCCTCCGTCGCGCTTGAACATCTTGAGCATGCGGTCCGTGATCAGGAATCCGCTCACGATGTTGGTCATGGAGGCGAACAGCGCGACCGCCCCGAGGACACGAATGTACAGGGGGTGATCCGAGCCGGTCACGATGATCGATCCGACCACCGCGATCGCCGAGATGGCGTTGGTGATCGACATGAGCGGAGTGTGCAGGAGCCGCGAGACGCGCCGGATGACGCCGACCCCGATGAACGTGGCCAGCATGAAAACGAACAGCATGGACCAGTAGTCCAGGGGCTGCCGGGCCCCCTCGGAAGGCTCGGCGGCCGCCTCCGCCGGGGACGGCGTGGAGGCGTCGGGCAGCGGGGCCGAGGCGAGGACGGCCGCCGGCGCGGTCCCTGTTTGCGCAGGCCCCTGCGCCAAGGCCACGACGGCCAGGGCCGCGGCGATCAGCGGGACCGCCAGCCTTGCAATCTGCTGTCCGGACATTCGTGTTCGTCTCCTTTCCGATCGGCAGGACTCGGACCCGCTGCCACGGCAGCCGGGTTGCGGGCTCTCAGCTCCGCAGGCCGCCGGCGCTGGCGGTCTGCACCGCCTCCCGGGTCCTGGAATGGACGATCTCGCCCTCGTGCGTGATGATGGAGCCCTTCTGGATGTCGTCTCCCAGATCCAGATGGAACGCCTTGTCACGGGTGAACGCCAGGACGAAGGCGGCCAGGTTGCGCGAGAACAGGAGGCTCGCGTGCGTGGGCATGGAGGACGGCAGGTTCAAGGGCGCCAGGATCCGGACGCGGTTCTCGACGACGGTCTCACCGGGCCGCGACAGCTCGCAGTTGCCTCCGCCGTCCGCGGCCAGGTCGACGAGGATCGAGCCGGGCCGCATCCGCCGCACCATCTCGGCGGTGATCAGCTTCGGCGCGAGGACCCCGCCGATGAGCGCCGTGGTGATCACGACGTCGGCGGCGGCGCACTGCTCGGCGAGCACGGTCCGCTGGCGGGCCTTGTCCTCGTCGGTGAGCTCGCGGGCGTAGCCGCCGCCGGCCGAGGCGTTCTCCTTCAGCTCGACCCCCACGTACTTGGCGCCCAGGCTCTCGATCTGCTCCTTGACCTCGGGCCGCACGTCGGTGGCCAGGACGTTCGCGCCCAGCCGCCTGGCCGTGGCGATCGCCTGCAAGCCGGCGACCGCCGCCCCGATGACGAAGACGCGCGCGGGGAAGACCGTTCCGGCGGCCGTCATGAACATCGGGAAGTACTTGCCGAGATCCGCCGCGGCCAGGAGCACCCCCCTGTACCCCGTGATGTTGGCCATCGAGGAGAGGGTGTCCATCGCCTGGGCCCGGGTGGTGCGCGGGATGGCGTCGGTCGAGAAGGCGGTGATCCGGCGCGCCGCGAGCGCCCGGACGGCCTCCAGATGGCGCAGGGGCATCAGCGATCCCAGCAGGATCGCCCCCGGCCGCATCCACTGGATCTCGGTCCGGTCCGCCGTGTCGGCGGGGGGATTGACCTTGAGCACGACGTCCGCGGAGCCGAGCAGGGCGGCGGGATTCGTCTCCACCGTGGCGCCGGCCTCGCGGTAGGCCTCGTCCGGGTAGATGGCCGCATCGCCGGCGCCGCTCTCGATCGAAACCGCGAAGCCCGCCTGGGCCAGCTTCTTGCAGGACTCCGGAACGATCGCCACCCGGCGCTCTCCCGGTCGCGTCTCCCGTGGAGCGACGATCTTCATGGCCGTGGACTCTCCCGCCGTCTGGCCCGCATCCCGCAAACGCAGAGAAGGCGTCGAGCATCCTCGAGGTCGTTCCGAAAACCCGGTTGCCTCGGTGGAAACTGAGGCGGAGGAGGCCCGGACGCCGCGAAAAGAGTATCACCAAGCGTCCTTTCGAAGGAAGAGACCCGCCGACCCGCCGACAGGGCGGCCCGGGGGGGTGTCGTCGGGGAACGTGGTTCCGGATTTCGCTTTGCGGGTGGTGTCAGTCGGCCAGGGGGATATCCGAGCGGGCGCTCACTTGCGGTTGTCGCCGCCCCAGATCGCCCCGTCCCCCTCGACCGAGCCGAAGGTGGAGCCGAGGGAGCAGCGGTCGCCGCCCCAGATGGCCCCGGAGCCGGTGACGGCCGCGTTGTCGAGGGTCGATTTGGCGCCCGCGCCGCCGCCCCAGATGGCGCCGCTGCCGGACGTGATCGCCTGCGGCACGGGGGTCAGCGTCACGCCGTAGGATTTGCCCTTGTCGCCGCCCCAGATGGCCCCCTGCGACCAGGTCGATCCCCACAGGATCGCGGTGTCCTGGATGTACACGAAGCCGTCGCTGGCCGCCATGGCGAGCGGCGAGGGGGAGTTCTGCGCGGTGCCGGTCGCATTCAGGGCGCCGTAGGCGTCGAGCATGCCGGCGCCGGTCTGGAAGACGAGCCGGGTGTCCTTGACGGCCGACTTCATCAGCCGCGCCTTGACGGTCGCGGGCGACAGGGTCGAGTCCTTCTGCAGCATCAGGGCCGCCGTGCCGGCGACCATCGGGGCGGCCATCGAGGTCCCCGACAGGGTGTAGTAGGCGCCGTCCTGCGCGGCATGGGCCGGATCGTTCTTGTAGTCGGCGATCTGCAGGGTCAGCTCGTGGTGCGCTGTGTCGAGCCACGAGGAGACCGCGCGTGCGGAGACGATCCACGTCCCGGGGGCGACCAGGTCCGGCTTGACGACGAAGTCGACCAGGCTCGGGCCCTTGCTCGAGTACCAGGCCAGGACATCGTCGGTCGTCGGGACGGTATTCTTGTCGTCCAGCGCGCCGACCGTGACGGCCGTGGGGGAGTTGCCGGGGCTCGTGATGGTGCCGAACCCGGTCCCGACCGATCCGTCGTTGCCGGCGGCGACCACGACGACGATTCCCTTCCTGACCGCCGCCGCCACGGCCCGGCACAGGGGATCGGTCCTGTACGACTCGTAGACCGGGTGCCCGAGCGACAGGTTGAGAACCCGGATGTTGTAGCTGCTCCTGTATTTCACCACCCAGTCGATGCCCGCGATGATGTCGGACGTGTAGCCCGTGCCGTCCGGTGACAGGGCGCGCACCGAAATCAGCTGGGCCCCGGGCGCGATCCCCTTGAAGGTGCGGAACGACAGGGCATCGCTCGACGCGGCGCCGTTGCCGTTCAGGATTCCGGCGACGTGCGTCCCGTGGCCGAAATAGTCGGCGAGGCCGGATTCGTGGCCGACGACCTCCACCTCGATGGCCTGCTTCGCGCCGTACGGGCGCTTGAAGTCCTGGTGCAGCTGCACTCCGGAGTCGACCACGGCGATCCCGATCCCGCGGCCGGTCAGCCCGGCGCCCCACCACCCCGACAGCGTGGCGGCGCGGTCGGCCCTGACGACGCGGGCCGCCACGTCCAGGTGGGCCTTGACGGGGGCGTCGAGAGAGATCCGCTCCACGTTCGAATCGGAGGCCAGCTGCTGGAGGGAACCTCGCGGGACCGTGCCGGAGTATCCCGGAATGGCGGAATAACTCGACTTCAGCACGCCGCCGAGGAGCCCCAGGAGATTCAGCGTGCCCGAGTCGGGTGCCGAATAGGTCTGCACGACGACCGGAATCTGCTCGTCGGCCGGCCCGTCGAGGATCGCCAGCAGGTCACCCGACAACTTTCCGAGGATCCCCGTCACGCCGGAAAGCAGGGGGTCCAGAGGCGACAGGAGCTGCTGCGTGGTGTCCAAAAGCGGGTCGAGCAGACCCGCCTGTGCCGGCTGGCCGAACAGGAGCGTGACGATCAGGGCGATGACCCTGAAGACAGCTGGCTTCGATGGCATGCGGCGGTGAGGTGTCATGCGCCCTGAGGAACTGCAAGGCCCCTGCCAGCGCTGCGTTCAACCCGAAGCCTCGCGTAACTCCTTGGCGCGCATGGGCTTCAGGGGGCGGGCCGCGCAGGATGCGAGACCCACCTGAATAGCCTGATCTGTGCGGATTCCCGACAAACCGGGGGCGGGGGACGCTTCCAGGGGGTCCCTAACTGCAGCGAGGATTGCCCTTAGCGGGAGCCGTCCAGACGCCGTACAGAAAGTGTCGATCGCATGGACACGGCGCCCGTTGCCGGGGGGCCAATCAACGGCTTGTGGCCGGGGCTATGCCCCCGGCCACATGAGACGGAACGTCAGACCCGTCAGAAGAGCGTAGATCAATCCGTCGAGGGCGTGCCGCAACGTGTTGGCCCACGGCTGCCCCTTCCAGATCGAGGCGCTCAGCTCGGAAAGCGCGTAGCCCGCGAAGGCGACCGTGCCGGTGATCCGCATCACCAGCATCCCGTCGGCGCCTGGCGTCAGCGTGTGCCGGGCGACGTAGGCCGACACGAAGCTCACCAGGACGCAGAACCCGAACCAGAGCGACAGGTGCTTCGACATGTTCGGCGCGCCCTTCGGAAGGATGGACAGGATCGCGACGGGCCCTTTCGCGTACTTGTCCAGCATCGCCGGGTCCTTCATCTGCTTCATGTCGGCGCAATGGGGCGTCACGTAGATCCCGGGTGACGGGTTTCCCCTGGAGATCGCCTCGCGCACGGCGTCCTCGTTCGCGAGGACCTTGTAGTCCGCCTTGTGGTACTTGAGCGCCATGTGGAGAATCGAGCTGGCGACGAAGACGACGATCGCGGAGACGATGACGGGGACCCACAAGCTTCCGAAAGGCATCGTGGCACCTCCCTGTGCGGCGCATTCTGCCACAACCCGGCGCCGCAACGTCCCGGCGGCAC